>DAONCJ010000723.1:0-2344 GCA_035401985.1 Burkholderiaceae bacterium
GCGATACATCTGCCGTTGCGCGATATAGACCCGTGCATACAGCAGCGTGACGGCGGTCGCCACATAGGCGCACACCTTGAGCAGGCGGGCCAGCTCGTCGGACACGTACATGCCGTTGAAGGCGTACTGCACCGGCGTGCCGATCTGCGCGATGGTCGCGAACAGCGGCGCGAGCAGCGCGATCAGCGCCAGGCGGTCGATGCCATCGACGGGTTGTCCCCGACCTTTGATGACATCGGCAAGCAGCACGACGCTGGCAGCCACCAGCAGGACGATCTCGGGCAGGGCCGCGAGCAGATTGAGCTTGTCCATCTCGCCTTCTACTTGATCTTGGAGACCGACACGTGCTTGAGCAGCGCCGCGACGGAGGCATCAGTGGAATCGGTCACCGGCTTCGGGTACAGGCCCATTGCCAGCACGGCCACCGCGAGGACGGCCAGCATCCAGAATTCGCGACGGTTGACATCCTTGAGTTCGGCGACGTGATGGTTGGCCACCGCGCCGAACACCACCCGCTTGTACATCCACAGCGAATACGCGGCGCCGAAGATCAGCGTGGTGGTGGCCGCGAACGCGATCCAGAAGTTGAA
The DNA here is from genome assembly GCA_035401985.1 of Burkholderiaceae bacterium. Lineage (GTDB taxonomy): Bacteria > Pseudomonadota > Gammaproteobacteria > Burkholderiales > Burkholderiaceae_E > Quisquiliibacterium. The sequence goes on from DAONCJ010000723.1 coordinate 591, forward strand.
CTGGACGGCGCCCATGATCACCAGAAACTCGCCGACGAAGCCCGACGTGGCCGGCAGTCCGCAGTTGGCCATCGTGAAGAACAGGAACAGCGCGGCAAACAGAGGCATCGTGTTGACCACGCCACCGTAGTCGGCGATGCGACGCGAGTGCATGCGGTCGTACAGCACGCCGATGCACAGGAACATCGCGCCCGAGATGAAGCCGTGCGAGATCATCTGCATGATCGCGCCCTGCACACCGATCTGATTGAACATGAAGAAGCCCAGCGTCACGAAGCCCATGTGGGCGATCGACGAATACGCCACGAGCTTCTTCATGTCGGTCTGGACCAGCGCGACCAGGCCGATGTAGACCACCGCCACCAGCGAAAGCGTGATGACGAAGCCCGACAGCGCGTGACTGGCGTCTGGCGCGATCGGCATCGAGAACCGCAGGAAGCCGTAGGCGCCCAGCTTCAGCATGATCGCGGCCAGCACGACGGAGCCGCCGGTGGGAGCCTCGACGTGTGCGTCGGGCAGCCAGGTGTGCACCGGCCACATCGGCACCTTGACCGCGAAGGCCATCATGAACGCGAGAAAGATCATGATCTGCTCGTTCATCGACAGCGGCAGCTTGTGCCAGTCGAGGATCGCGAACGAGCCGGCCTTCAGATACAGGAAGATCAGTGCAACCAGGGTAAGCAGCGAACCCAGCAGCGTGTACAGGAAGAACTTGAAGGCGGCGTAGACACGGTTCGGGCCGCCCCAGATGCCGATGATCACGTACATCGGGATAAGGGTGGCTTCGAAGAACACGTAGAACAGCAGTCCGTCGAGCGAACTGAACACGCCCACCATCAGGCCCGACAGGATCAGGAACGAGGCCATGTACTGCGCGACGCGGTCTTCGATGACCTCCCATCCGGCAATCACGACGATGATGGTGATGAAGGCGGTGAGTGGCACGAACCACATCGACAGGCCGTCAACGCCCAGATGGTAGTTCGCGCCGAAGCGCTCGATCCAGGGCATTTTCTCGACGAACTGCATCGAGGCCGAGCCACTGTCGAAGCCGGCGATGATCGCCAGCGTCGGCACGAAGCCCAGCAGCGCGCCGATCAGCGCCACCGCGCGCACGACGCCGCGGTTGCGGTCGCTGCCGACGGCCAGCAAAAAGCCGCCGATCACGATCGGGATCCAGATCGCGGCGCTCAGGAGAGGGAAACCAGAACTCATGGCTAGAGGGGCCTTTATGACGTCGTTCAGTGCTTGACCAGCGGCACGAACCACCACAACAGGACCGCCACCCCGACAATCATTGCGATCGCATAGTGATAGATGAAGCCGGACTGCGCGAGTCGAGCCAGTGACGCGATCCAGCCAGTGAGCTTGGCCGAGCCGTTGACGATCAGGCCGTCGATCAGCATCTGGTCGCCGATCTTCCAGAAGCCGGAACCGAGCAGCCGTGAACCGCCCGCAAAGAACACTTCATTGAAGCGGTCCATGTAGTACTTGTTCTCGAGCAGCTTGTTGATGCCGCCCGTGGCGTTCTTGATGGCAGTGGGCACGGCCGGGTTGATCATGTAGCAGTAGTAGGCGAACGCCACCCCGGCGAAGGCGAGCCAGAACGGCAGCGTGCTCAGCGCATGGGTGCCCATCGCCATCCAGCCATGAAAGTGCTTGGCGAGATCGGCCATGGCTTCATGGCGTGCGTCGACGCTGATCACTCCCTTGAAGAAGTCGCCGAACAGCAGCGGCTCGATGGTGAGCAGGCC
>DAONCJ010000724.1:0-2342 GCA_035401985.1 Burkholderiaceae bacterium
CTTTGCGTCGATGCCTGCTGCGTCACAGCAGACAGGCTGGCCTGCGTGCTGGCCGCCGCCAGGGGCTCAGCAGCAGGCTGTGAAGTCATCGCGCGCACGTTGACGACGGCCGGATTCGACACCTGATCGAAATAGAGCACCCTGACGACGTATCGCGCCGACTCACGGGGCAGATCGAGCAGTCGACCGATATCGAGCCAGACAAACCCGGCCGTATCGCCATCGCCCAATGCCTCCAGGCGCGCCTTCTCGGCCGCGGAACGAACAGGCTCGGCAATCGGGGGGCGAGACTTCGCGCGCGGACGCTCGCCTTCCTTGCCGGTGTCGATATCGAACGCGCCCGACGTTCGCACCACGCCGCGCTCGATGTCGGTGGCCACGACGATGGCATTGTCTCGCCAGGAGACTTCCACGGACCGGGACTTCGATCGCCCAATGAGCGCGAGACCCGAAACCCGCTGGCCGGCATCCAGATCGACCTCGCGCGGAGCCCCGAGCAGGACGCCGCGAAACTGACTGCGCAAGGCATCGGCGGGCAGCGTGGCCACCGTACTTTGATCTCCGGCCATGTAGGCGGAGTCCGTCATCTGGCGCATTCTTGCGAGCATCTGCTCTGCTTCATCCATGGCGCGTGTCCTGTTCGTAGCGGCGAGGCAATGCATCGACACGAGCGTGACGAGCACGCAGGCCAATGTCATGCCCGCCAATGCGCCCGAACAGCGAAGCCATCGGGCGCGACGTTCCTGACCGGTCATCAGGCAAACTGGCTTAGGTCCGAGCGGATGAAATCCAGCGCGCAATGCCGGCACCACTCGCGCTTTTCATTGACGCCATATCCAAAGATGATGCAGGCGCCATCGCCGACCCATGCATCCCATTCACCGGCCCCCTTGCCCTGGGCATCCTTTTCGTTGTCGGCCGAGGGATCAAGAGGCGGCGCCGCGCCATCGGGGTCCCAGGTCGCGTGATACGCGCAATGCGTGCCGGAGCCACCCCGCCGTTGGTAATAGAGGGGATGGTCAGGCCATCCGGCGACGTGCGTGTGGCGCACCTTCTCGAGCAGATGGCCCATCTCGTGCCCCATGGTGTTGTGGATTTGTTCGTCTGGCCTGCCGCCCCTGACCACATTCGCATGGGTATTGTTGGGCGCCCATCCGTTGTATCCGCCATCGGCGCCCTGCAATGTCAGGATGACGGTAATGACATGGGTGTCGTTGATCTTCAGCGCGGTGGGTTTGCCACCGCAAGGACAGCCGCCCGCCGCCCCGCCACACAGCGCCGGCGGCGTGATGGTGGCCATATTCTTCTTGGTTCGGGTCTGATTCACCGTCACATTGGCCGGAGCAAGGGTTCCGCTGTGGCGCAGTTTTCGGGTGACCTTGCGGGTGAAGAAGGCGGTATCGTCCTCTTCCGCGGTCCAGGTTCCCGAAACGATCAGCGCGCCCCCCTGCACGGGCGGTGAAAAGAGGGTCAGGTAACCGTCATCCACGTTGACCGACGCGAACTCCACGTCGCGCGCGACGTTTTGGGCACCCTCAAAGACGATCGTCGTTGCGTCGGTCACAACGCCTCTGGCGTCGTACTGCTCGTCACAAAGCAGCACATGAAACTTCGGTGAGGTGGCCAGTGTCGGCTCGATGAAGATCTTCAATGCGTCGGCCACGTTGTGCGTCCCGAGGACGAGCTTCAACGTCGCGTCCCCCCCCCCGTTCATCTGCCAGTCGGGCCGATACGGATCGACCGGGAACAGGGCCGCCGCCATGGGCTTCGTATCGACAAGTTCGGCTTCGATGAACACCCGTCTCTGGCTGGCGACGAATCCGCCTGCCCCTGGCATCGCCGTCGCCGTCGGGTGCGACGCCTGGTAATAGAGCTTTCGCCACACCTGCACGGGCGTCACCGCTGCGAACACCGGCTTGCGGGTGGCGAGCGTGCCATGCCCGTGGATGTACTTCGCCAGATGCGGATCCTGTTCGATGTAGGCGGCCGGATGAAACTTGTCGCCGCCGAAGCGCGACAACTGCACCTCCTGCTTGACGAAGCCGCTCTTGTCGGTCGGTGCACCCAGATGCAACAGCCGCTTGCGGTCGGCGCGGTCCTTGCGCTTCAGTCCGGCGTCGACGTCCTTCCATCTGATGGTCGCGCCAGGAGTGACGGTTCCGTCCGGATTGACAGTGAGATGGCGTCCAGTGGACGGAAAGTCGATTCCCCAGTTGGCTGCTTTCCGATTGTCCTTGTCCGGCGCCAGCATGAAATAGATCGGCACGCCTTCGATCTTCTCGCTGAGCCGGGCGCTCAAGTGGATCTTGCGTCCATCCGCATCGCCCTTCCGGTTGATGTTG
>DAONCJ010000725.1:0-2339 GCA_035401985.1 Burkholderiaceae bacterium
GGCCTTGCGCCGACCGACATCGTGGTCGAGGTGGAAAGCGCCAATGTCAGCTACATCGATCTGCTGATGCTGACCGGGCAATACCACCACCGCCCGCCGCTGCCCTACACGCCGGGCCTGGAATATGCCGGCACGGTGCGCTGGGTGGGCGCGGACGTGCCATCGACCGCCCCGCAGCCGGGCGATCGGGTGATGAGCGACTACCTGCTGACCGGCCCGCGCAGTGCCGGGCGTCACCAGACCTGGGGCGGCTGGGCGAGCTACGCGGTTGCGCCGCACGCGGCACTGCTGCGCGTGCCCGAAGGCCTGGGTGCGGACGAGGCCTGCAACCTGCTGCTCAATGTCGAGACCGCCCACTTCGCCTTCGTCACGCGCGCGCACCTGCAGCGCGGCGAGACGGTGCTGATCACCGGCGCGACCGGCGCGGCTGGGCTGGCCGCAATCCGGGTTGCGAAGCTGCTGGGTGCCGGACGGGTGATCGCCACGGGCCGGGGCGCCGCACGGCTCGAAGCGGCGACGCGCCAGGGCGCCGACCACGTCATCGACCTGCTTGGCCTGGCGCCCGGCGACCCGAACGGACTGCGCGAGCGTGTGCGCGAAGCGACCGACGGCCGCGGAGCCGACGTGCTGTTCGATACCGTCGGCGGCGAGTGGCTGATGGATGCCGTCCGCTCACTGGCCTTCATGGGTCGGATGGTCGTGATCGGCTGGGCTGCCAATACGGGCGTTGCCTCGCCGGGCGGGCGGGGCGGATCGCTGGCACCGGATCAGCTGCCGACCAACCTCATCCAGATCAAGGGCCTCACAGTGCTGGGATCGCCGATGGTCATCGCCGGTCAGCGCGATCCGTCAGCACGCGCTCCTCGTCTCGCAGCCATTCAGCACTGGATGCGCGAAGGTCTGCTCCGTCCCGTGGTCGGCCGGCGCTTCCCGCTGTCGTCGCTGAGGGAGGCGATGAGCGCTCGCCTGGGCGGGAATGTGATCGGCGGGTGCGTGGTGCACCCGGGCGCAGGCGATGATCGACTGACCGGGAGCGAGAGTGCTTGAAGCCCGCCGGGCCGGGCCACTCCAATGCTTCAGACCGGATTGCCCGTCGCGTCGAACATCCCTTCGAACAGCACAGAACTCAGATACCGCTCGCCCGAATCAGGCAGCACCACCACGATCGTCTTGCCCTTGTTCTCGGGCTTGTGCGCCAGCCGGACGGCCACTGCCGCGGCCGCGCCGCAGGAGATCCCACACAGGATTCCTTCTTCGCGCGCCAGGCGCCGTGCGAACTCGACCGAGTCCTCGTTGCTGACCTGCTCGATCGCATCGATCAGGCTGAGGTCGAGCACATCGGGCACGAAGCCGGCGCCGATGCCCTGGATCTTGTGCGGGCCGGGCTTGAGCGGCTCGCCAGCGCGCTTCTGGGTGAGCACCGGGCTGGCCGTCGGCTCGACCGCGACCGACTGGATCGCCTTGCCCTGCTTCTTGAGATAACGGCTGGCGCCGGTGATGGTGCCGCCCGTGCCCACGCCGGCCACCAGGATGTCGATCTGACCGTCGGTGTCGCGCCAGATTTCGGGGCCGGTGGTCTTCTCGTGGATCGCGGGGTTGGCCGGATTCTTGAACTGCTGCAGCAGCACATAGCGGCCCGGATCGCTGGCGGCGATTTCCTCGGCCTTGGCGATGGCGCCGGACATGCCCTTGGCGCCCTCGGTCAGCACGAGCTTGGCGCCATAGGCGAGCAGCAGCTTGCGCCGTTCGATGCTCATGGTCTCGGGCATGGTCAGCGTGATCGGGATGCCGCGCGAGGCGGCCACGAAGGCCAGCGCGATGCCGGTGTTGCCGCTGGTGGGCTCGACGATTTCCTTGCCGGGGCCCAGCACGCCGCGCGCTTCGGCATCCCAGATCATCGAGGCGCCGATCCGGCACTTCACCGAGTACGCCGGATTGCGGCCCTCGATCTTGGCCAGCACCGTGGCCGGCGCGCCATCGGTCACGCGGTTCAGCCGCACCAGTGGTGTGTTGCCGATCGACAGCGAGTTGTCATTGAACCAGGCAGGCATCGGAGTTCTCCAGGAGATGTCGGTTAATCCGCCATGATGCCCTGAGAGCGGCGCATGCGCCGCCCATATGCCGATCCGTTATACGACTATGGCGCCGATGAGCGGATGCGGTCCGCCAGCCCGTCGATCACCGTGTCCAGGGGCTGGCCGATGTCGATCTGCCAGGCCTGCTCCGGCGGCTCGAGCGTGGCGAACTGGCTGCCCAGCAGCGACGCCGGCATGTACTTGTGTTGGCGCTCGGACACCCGCCCGGCGATCAGTTCCGGACTGCCGCACAGGTAGGCGACC
>DAONCJ010000726.1:0-2336 GCA_035401985.1 Burkholderiaceae bacterium
CGTCTCGATCACCTTTGGCCGCACGACCGGAATGCCCAGCAGGTCGGCCTGGAACTGCATCAGCAGATTGTTCGCGCAGGCCCCGCCATCCACCCGGAGTTCAGCCACACCGGTGACCGCGTCGCGTCGCATCGCGTCGAACAACGCGGCGCTCTGGAAGGCGATCGATTCGAGCGCCGCGCGCGCGATGTGGGCGATGGTCGTGCCTCGGGTGAGGCCGAAGATCGCACCCTTGGCGGTGGGCCTCCAGTACGGCGCGCCGAGTCCGGTGAAGGCCGGCACCACGATGGCACCGCCCGAATCGGGCACGCTGGCGGCCAGGCCCTCGACGTCGGACGAACTGCGAATCGCGCCGAGACCGTCACGCAACCACTGGACCACGGCCCCGCCGATGAACACGCTGCCCTCGAGCGCATAGGCGCGGGCAGGGCCGGCCTGCGCCGCTGCGGTGGTGATCAGTCCGTTGGCCGAAGCCTGGGGGCGATCGCCGGTGTGCATCAGCATGAAGCAGCCGGTGCCGTAGGTGTTCTTGGTCATGCCGGCGTTGAAACAGGCCTGGCCGAACAGCGCCGCCTGCTGGTCGCCCGCCATCCCGCCGATGGGCACGGGCGCACCGAGCAGCGCGGGGTCGCATGAGCCGTACACATGACTGGACGGGAGGACCTCGGGCAGCATCGCTCGCGGCACCCGCAGCGCCGCCAGCAGCTCGTCGTCCCACTGCCCGGTGCGGATGTCGAACAGCAGAGTGCGCGAGGCGTTGCTGACGTCGGTGATGTGCAGTCGTCCACCGGTGAGCTGCCAGGCCAGCCAGCTGTCGACGGTCCCGAAGGCCAACTCCCCGCGTTCGGCAGCGGCCCGTGCACCCGCGACATGATCGAGGATCCACGCCACCTTGGTGCCCGAGAAATACGGGTCGAGCACGAGACCGGTCCGCTCGCGCACCAGCGCCTCGACCCCGTCCGCGCGCAGACGGGCGCACTCCGGTTCGGTGCGCCGGTCCTGCCAGACGATCGCATGGTGGATCGGCTCGCCGCTGCGGCGGTTCCACACGATCGTGGTCTCGCGCTGGTTGGTGATACCCACGCCCGCGAGGTCGGCGGCCTTGATGCCGGCGCCGGCCAGCGCCTGACGCGCCGTTGCGAGCTGCGTCGCCCAGATCTCGCGAGGGTCGTGCTCGACCCGTCCGGGAGCGGGAAACATCTGGGTGAATTCCTGCTGGGCCATCGACACGATGGAGCCGGATTCGTCGAACACGATGCTGCGCGAACTGGATGTGCCCTGGTCCAGGGCGAGCAACAGGCTCATGGTGGTCTCCTTTGCATGCGGTCCGGCGGCGGACCGTTGTCGGAATCATGATGCCGCGCCCGGCGTCGGTGCGGCACCGGATTTTCAGTCGACGGTCACGCAGCGCCCGCCGGCGTCCGTCAGCATCCGCAGCTGGGCCTCGGGGGGCGGTGCGTCGGTATACAGCACGTCGACCTGCGACAGATGGGCGAGCTGCACCAGGGCGCGCCGGCTGAACTTGCCGTGATCGGCGGCCAGCCAGACCTCGCGCGATTGTTCGATCACCGCCTGGGCGACCTTGACCTCGCGATAGTCGAAGTCGCGCAGCGTGCCGTCGGCCTCGATGCTCGAGATGCCGATGACGGCAATGTCGGCGCGGAACTGCCGGATGAAGTCGACGGTCGCCTCGCCGACCACGCCGTGGTCCCTGGCCCGCACGCTTCCACCGGCCACCAGCACCTCGCAGCCCGGGCTGTCAGCCAGGATGGCGGCGACATTCAGGCTGTTGGTCACCACCTTCAGGTCGCGGTGGTTCAGCAGCGCATGCGCCACGGCTTCGGTGGTCGTGCCGATGTTCAGGATCAGCGAGCAGCCGTTCGGGATGTCGCGTGCAATGGCACGCGCAATGCGCCGCTTGCCTTCGGCGTTCAGGGCCTGGCGCTGACCGTAGGCGATGTTCTCGATGGTCGAGCCGGCCGGCTGGCTGACTCCGCCGTGAAAGCGCGAGAGCAGTCCCGCCTGGGCAAGCTGCACCGAGTCGCGCCGCACCGTCTGGGCGGTCACACCCAGCAGCCGGGCCAGCTCGTCGATGCCGGCTGACTGGCGCAGTGCGATTTCGTCGAGCAGCTTGCGCTGCCGGGGGTTCAGACGCATGGGCAGTGGGAGGTGTGAGGCAGCGGGGCAGGAACGGGTGAAGGCCAGGTCAGGGCGTGAGGCGCAACCACACGCGTGCAGGCTGAAATGATTCTATAGCGAACGCATATGAAAGTATCGACGTGTTGGTATTTGATCGAACCTGATCAGAATCGTGCGTTATCATTCGTTTTCTGCGC
>DAONCJ010000727.1:0-2332 GCA_035401985.1 Burkholderiaceae bacterium
AGGGCAGGGTTCGCTCAAGCCGCGTGCTGCCGAGAGCCTGGCGGGAGCGGCTGGTACTGCGTCGCCCGGCGGACCACCCCCGGCAGTGGCCGTGCCGCCTTCGCTGTCCAGCGCGCTTTCCACCCAACCAGGCAGGCAACCATGCGCTCAATCCTGCGATCCTCGCTATTTGCGTTGGCCCTGTCGGCGTGTACACCAGTGCCGGCAGCCACGCCCGCATCGCCGGGCGGCTCGGCCAGTCTGCAGCCGGCCGCGCTCACGCTGTATGTCGGTCAGGCGCACGTGCTGAACGAAGGCGAGGTCCGGCGCATCGCGATAGGCAATGGCAAGGTCATTCAGGCCACGGCACTGGATGAGCGTCAGGTCCTCATCGTGCCTGAGGCTCCGGGGCAGAGCACTCTGCACATCTGGGGTGCCAACGGGCCCGAGCGCTTGCTGGTCGTCACCGTGCTTGCGGCAGACATCGGGCGCCTCGTGGCCGAGGTGCGCGGCATGCTCGGCGACGTGGCCAACCTGCGGGTCAGGCCGGTCGGCGACAAGCTGCTCGTCGAGGGCGAGAACCTCACCGAAGAGCAGGGCGTGCGGCTGGCCGAGGTGGGCAAGCGCTACCCGCAACTGGTCAATCTGGCCAGCAAGGTCGGACTCGAACGGATGATCACGATCGATGTCCGCATGGTCGAGGTGCGACGCGACTCGCTCGAGAACATCGGCGTGCGCTGGAGCGCCAGCGCGGCCGGTCCGAGCTTCGGCATCGTCGGCGACATCAAGCGCAGCTCGCCGCTCACACCCGGCGGCACCGCCGCGGGTGCGGCGGGTCTGGAGATCCGTCCGAAGGTTGGCGCCTTCGCCTCCGCGCTGAGCATCGCGTCCTCGGTGACCTCGATGATCAACCTCATGGTGCAGCGGGGCGACGCGGTGGTGCTCGCCGAGCCCAGCCTGTCGTGCCGCAGTGGCGGTTCGGCCAAGTTCCTGGCCGGTGGCGAGCTTCCGATTCCGTACTCCAGCGGGCTGGGCAACACCAGCGTGGTGTTCAAGGAATACGGCGTGAAGTTCGATGTCAGTCCCACAGCCAATTCCACCGGGGTCATCGCCGCCAAGATCGCCACCGAAATCTCCGCGATCAATTTCGATGTGCTGGTCAAGGAGGTGCCAGGAATCTCCAAGCGGCGCGCCGAGACCGAGGTCAATCTGCGCGAGAACGAAACCCTCGTCATCGCCGGACTGATGTCCGAAGAAAGCACGCGCAGCGTGGATCAGGTGCCAGCGCTGGGCGATCTGCCGGTGTTGGGCAAGCTTTTTCGTTCGCGCGCCTACCGCGATCGCCAGACCGAACTCGTCGTCTTCATCACGCCTCGCTTCGTGTCCGGCGTTAACGATTCGGCCCCCCGCGACGACGCCGCCGATGTCGAGGCGGCGCGTCAGCAGGCCGCCGACGTGCGTGAGCGCGGCGCCGCAGCGCGCGAGCGCACGCGCTTCATCGAATAGCCAAGGAGGCAACCAGATGATCATAGTCAGTATCGAAGCCGACGGACTGCCCGCACGCAGGGTGGTGGTGCATCGGCTGCCGTGCCGCATCGGACGGCGCAAGGACAACGAGGTCGTGCTGGACAGCTGGCGGGTGGCGCGCGTGCATGCGCGGATCGACCGCATGGAGCGCGGCTGCCGGCTGGTCGACGGCGGCGCCCTGTCGGGCACCTGGGTCAATGGCGAGCGCATCGTCGAATTCGGTCCGCTCGATGCCGCAGACGAGATCGTGATCAGCGGATTCCGCCTGAGGCTGGTGAGCGGCACCGAAGCCGCGGCCGAACACGTCGACTGGCTGGTCGATCCGGAGGTCGAGTCAGACCCCAAGGCGGGCCGCCAGAAACATGCGGGGCATCCGGCTTCGGCCATGCTGTCTGGCGTTGCGCACGCCGCGCCAGGGACGGCTCCAGCATCACGGGTGTTGAGCCATGCGGCGCTCGAACTCGCCAGCGACGCGATCGGGCAGCAGTCCGGTCATCGCCCGGTCGATTCATCGCATCGGTCCACCGGGCGCGCGCCGGCCGCGCCCACTGCCGACTCGCTGCTTTCGCCCCAGGCCCATCAGGCCGACCATCGGGCCTGGCGCGTGTTGCTTCACCAGCGTCTGTTGCAGACCATCGATCTGCGTCGCAAGGATGTGCGTCAGTTGTCCAGTGCGCAGTTGCGAGCCGATGCGCGCGTGATGCTCCAGGAAATCTTGTCCACCGAGGAGGCCGCGCCGGCTCACCTCGATCAGCGGTCCCTGATCGAGGACACGCTGGACGAGGTGGTCGGCCTTGGGCCGCTGGAGCGCCTGATGGCCGATGCT
>DAONCJ010000728.1:0-2328 GCA_035401985.1 Burkholderiaceae bacterium
CAGCACCGAGAACATCATGAGGGTGAACGGCGTGACCCCCGCAAAGATCTCGGCGAGCCCGACGCGCGGATCGTTGAGCGTGCTTTTCACCACGTAGATCGACAGGCCGAACGGCGGCGTCAGCAGCCCGATCTCCACCGCGATGACGGTGATCACCCCGAACCAGACCAGATCGAGCCCCAGGCTGCGGGCCACCGGCAGCAGCAGCGGCAGCACGATCAGCATGATCGAGCCGGAATCGATGATGCAGCCCAGCAGCAGCACGATGAGGATGTAGGCCGCCATGAATTCGGGCACGCCAAACTGCGCCTGCGCCATCGCGCCCACGATGTACTGCGGCAGGCCCGACAAGGTCAGCATGCGGCTGTACAGGTTGGCCGAGATGATCAGGAACAGCACCGACACCGTGATCTGTCCCGTTTCGGTCAGCACCTTCCACAGACCGGCGCGATCGAGCTGCCGGCGCAGAATCGCGATCAGCAGCGCGCCCAGCGCGCCGACAGCACCGCCCTCGGTCGCAGTGAACCAGCCCGCATACAGGCCGCCCAGCACCAGAAAGATCAGCGCGGTGATCGGCACCAGCTTCGAGGCGAACTCGACAACGCCCATCGGCTCGCGCGGCGCATTCCCGGAACCCCCGACATAGGAGGGCCAGAAGTGCGCCATGGCCCAGATGCCGACGCTGAACACCACGCACAGCAGCAGGCCGGGCAGGATGCCTGAGATGAACATCGTGCCCACCGACTGCTCAGCCAGAAACGCGTACAGGATCATCAGCAGGCTGGGCGGAATCAGCATGCCCAGCACCGATGATCCGGCCACCACGCCGACCGCGAAGCGCGCACCGTAGCCGAAGCGCAGCATCTCGGGCACCGCCACGCGCGTGAAGACGGCCGCCGAGGCGATCGAGATGCCGGTCGTCGCCGCGAAGCCGGCGTTGGCAAAGACAGTGGCGATGCCCAGGCCGCCTTTGACGCGGCCGAAGATGCGCTCGGCGACTTCGAACACGTCCTTGCCGATGCCTGCCACCGCGACCAGCAGCCCCATCAGCACGAACAGCGGCACCACGCCGAAGTCATAGCTGGCGATCGAGTCGATCGAAGCTTGCGCGAGCAGACTGGTGGCCGTCTCGAAGCTGCCCTTGATCATCCAGACGCCGACCAGCGAAAGCAGCAGCAGCGCCACGGCCACCTGGAGGCCACTGCAGATCAGCACCACCATCATCAACAGCGACACCACCCCAACGGTGATCGGCGTCATTCGGATCTTCCCGTGGCGTCGCGCAGATCGATCATCAGCAGCAGGAGATAGGTGACCGCGGTGACCGCGCAGCCGATCACCATGATCAGCCGCACCGGCCAGGTCGGCGCAGTGAAATTGCCCAGCGAGCCGACATAATCGCCCATCTCCCAGGCGCGCTGGAATTCGGGCAGAAGCGCGTACAGCAGGATCAGCAGTAATGACAGACCGAGCAGGTGATAGAACGCCCGCAGCAGCGATCCGGCGCGCGGCCAGCGCCGGTCGATCGCTTCGCTCAGGAACTCGGCGCGGGTGAAGCGCCCAGCCCACAAGGTGTTGGGCAGTTGAAGATAGACAATGCCCACGATCGACAGGCCGAGCAGTTCGGGCACCCCCTTCAGCGGCGCGCTGAACAGCCCGCGGCCGATGACATCGGTGTTGACCAGCACCAGCAGCACGAAGATCCAGAGGGTGCCGAGCGCGCTCATCCACTCGCCCACCCGTTCGAAGCGCCCGGCGAGTGGTCGGCCGTACGAGGTGATCGTCAGCGGGGATTCATCGGTCGGTCCTGATGCAGCCGTCGGCTCGGGTCGCACGACTACTTGGTCCAGTCGCGCGGGAACTGCACGCCCGCGCCGCTCAAGCCCTCGACATAGGCCTTCAGCACCTTGGTGCCCGGCATTCCCTTGGCGTCCATGTCGGCGGCCCATTCCTTGCCCAGCGGTGGCAGCGTGTCGGCCCAGCGCTTGCGTTCGGCCGGAGCGAGCTCGGCGACCTTCGCGCCGGCCGCGGTCATCGTCTGCAGCGCCTGCTCGGCGGTGGCCATCTGAACCTTCGCGAACTCGTCCGCATAGTCGCGACCGACGTCGATGATGATCTTCTGAACGGCCGGGGGCAGCTTGTCGAAGGTACGCTTGTTCACCCCCAGCGCGCCGGTCGACTGCGCACCGATGTTGACCTTGGTGATGTGAGGCACGACCTCATGCAGCTTGGCCGAGGCCGCGGGCACCATCGACACGATGACGCCATCGGCAACCCCGGACTTCAGATCGTTGTAGTAGGTGTTCAGGTTGCCCGAAACCGCCACCG
>DAONCJ010000729.1:0-2324 GCA_035401985.1 Burkholderiaceae bacterium
TCAACCGGGCTGGCCTGGCGCAGGAAGAAGTCCACATCCTGCGCGGGATTGCCCGGGCGATGAGCCTCACCGCGGCCCGGGCGCACGCGCCAGCCGCCACGGCCGCTGACAAGTCCGCACCGGGCGAGGTGGCGGGCGCCCCGCGATAGACTTGGGCCCATGTTTTCTCGCCTGCGCTCCGACATTCAGTGCATCCTGGACCGTGACCCGGCCGCGCGCAGCACCTGGGAGGTGCTGACCTGTTATCCCGGCTTGCATGCCTTGCTGCTGCACCGGCCGGCGCACTGGTTCTGGACGCACGGCCTCAAATGGCTGGGGCGTTTTACCTCGCACGTGTCCCGTTGGCTCACCGGCATCGAAATCCACCCGGGGGCGGTGATCGGGGAGCGGGTGTTCTTCGACCACGCAATGGGCGTGGTGGTGGGCGAGACGGCCGAGATCGGTGACGGCTGCACGATCTACCAGGGTGTGACACTGGGTGGCACCTCGCTCTACAAAGGCACCAAGCGCCACCCGACGCTGGGCCGCAATGTCGTGGTGAGTGCGGGCGCCAAGGTGCTGGGGGGCTTTCTGGTGGGCGACGGCGCCAAGATCGGCAGCAACGCCGTGGTGATCAAGCCGGTGCCGGCCGGGGCCACTGCGGTGGGTATCCCGGCTCGCATCATCCCTTCGAAGGCGGGTGAAAGCGCCGACGTGACCCCGGCGCAGGAAAAGTTCTCGGCCTATGGGATCACGCTCGAAGACGATCCGCTGTCGCAGGCCATGAAGGGCTTAATCGATAACGCCGCTTCGCATGAGCACCAGATTGCCTTGCTGTGGCACGCCATCGAGACCTTGTCGGCCAATCGGCCAGCCGGAGAGTGCGTGCCGGACGAGGCGGCGCTGACCGAGCATTTCGAGGCCTCGCGGCTCAACGACCTCGTCGGCAAATAGGGCGGAGTATCCGGGACCGATAAGTCTGGCTCATGGGCCCATGCCCTTGAGGGCCGATGGAACGTCGATCGCCGTGGTTCCCCAGTCAACCGGAATTTCGAAGCGATAGGTCTTGCTGCGGGCAAGCGTTGGGCCCTTGGCCGCGACTCGAATGAAATACCGTCCGGGTCTCATTTCGCCAAAATTGAACGGTCCTGCAAGGCTCTTGGATTGACGGATCATGTGCATCATGTCCGGGTCTGTAGCGATTTCTGCACTGTAGCTTTCTGCTTGGACGGCCTTACCATCGGAAAGCGTCCGGCTCCAGTTCATCCAGGTTTCACCGCCAACAAAGCTGAGCAGTGAATCCGTGACCAGCAAAGAATCTGCGAGGAAAAGTTGTCGTTGCGCGTCAAATCCTTCAATCCTCGCGGCATCAATTCCACGCGCACGCAGATACCAGACGCCGCTCGTGAGGCTTGACAAATCAGCGGTCGATGCCGTAACCACTTGGTCGTGCACAATCCGGTTGAACTGCGAATCGCTGGCAACCTGAACGCGAAAAGCGGCTGCCCCCGCCAAGGTCGGCATTGCCCAAGTCCTTGCCTCCAGATTTGTGAGGTTCAAGGTGTCGGCACCCAGATCCGGCGCGGGCAACAACGCTACGACCTTCACTTCTTTCCTGGCCGGATCAATCACCGCCCCGGTACCCTTGGGAAGATCGGCGCCACTTTGCTGGGCGGTGTTGTCGGCACGGACCTGGCCTTCCAGCACTTCAGCGCGAGCGCTCGGACTGGCCCCATTTTCCTGTGCGACACGGAAACGGGTGCCCCGCACACCGACGGTGGTGGTGGGCGTCTGGATCTGCAGCGGCGTCGCGCGCAGGCCCAGCTTGCTCGCGAGGGTCTCCACGGCCCCCTGGCTCAGGCGGATGATCCCGGAAAACCACTTGGTGGTGCCGCTCCCATTTGCATCGCGCAGGACGTATTCCCGGCTGGCGATGACCTCCGCCAGGCTGGCGGGCAAGAGCTGGATGCGGGATCCGTCGGACATCTCGATCACGGCCGAACTGTCGGCACCCGTCTGCAGGCGTGCGCCTTCCCCGACAGTGCTGCCCACGACCGCGGTGGCCGACCCCTGTTGCACGCTGCCCTGCACGCTGACAACCCTGCCACTGACCGGCGCGTACTTGAGCAGGCGCAGGGGGATGTTCAGGGTCTGACCCGGGCGGATGACATCGGGGGCCGGCAGGGCGTTGAGCCGCGCGACTTCCGCCCAGGCGCCGGGGCGTACCAGCATGTCGCGGGCCAGCACGATCAGTTTGTCACCGCTCTGGACGGTGTAGGGCAGTGTCGGCTCGTCCGGGGGGGCGCCATGAGCCAGTCCCGTGGCAAGCAGGGCGGCGCCCAGGG
>DAONCJ010000730.1:0-2310 GCA_035401985.1 Burkholderiaceae bacterium
AGTCGACGCTGATGAAGATCATCTACGGCTCGGTCAAGCCCGACGCCGGCAGCGTGTCGTTCAACGGCGAGGTGGTGCATATCCGCAATCCGCAGGAAGCGCGGCACATGGGCATCAGCATGGTGTTCCAGCATTTCAGCCTGTTCGACACCATCACGGTGGCGGAAAACGTCTGGCTGGGGCTGGACAAGTCCCTGAGCCTGGATGCGGTGACCCGCGCGATCGTCGCCAAGGCCACCGAATACGGGCTGGACATCGACCCGGCGCGTCCGGTGCATACGCTGAGCGTGGGCGAGATGCAGCGGGTCGAGATCATCCGTGCGCTGCTGACCAATCCCAAGCTGCTGATCCTCGATGAGCCGACCTCGGTGCTGACGCCGCAGGCGGTCGAGAAGCTGTTCGTCGTGCTCAAGAAACTCGCCTCCGAGGGCTGCAGCATCCTGTACATCAGCCACAAGCTGCACGAGATCCGCGAGTTGTGCACCGCCTGCACCGTGCTGCGTGGCGGCGTCGTTACCGGTGTCTGCAATCCGGCCGACGAGTCGAATGCCTCCCTGTCGCGGCTGATGATCGGTGCCGAGCCGCCCGAGCTGCAGCACCGGGCGCAGAAGCCAGGCGCGCCGGTGCTGCAGGTGTCCGGCCTGCGCCTGTCGCGGGAGGATCAGTTCGGCGTCGATCTGGACGGCATCTCGCTGCAGGTCTGTGCCGGTGAGGTGGTCGGCATCGCCGGCGTGTCCGGCAATGGCCAGAAGGAACTGCTCTATGCCCTGTCGGGCGAGGATTGCCGCAGCGCGGCGGGCACCATCCGCATGGACGGTACCGACATGTCGGCGCTGCATCCGGGCGGGCGGCGCAAGCTCGGCCTGCATTTCGTTCCGGAGGAGCGGCTCGGCCGGGGTGCCGTGCCCACGCTGGGGCTGGCGCACAACCTGCTGCTGACCCGCAATGAGGCCTTGTCCGGCGGCATCCACTGGATCAGCGTGGGCAAGCTGCGTGCGCAGGCGGCCGACATCATCCGCCGATTCAACGTCAAGGCCGGCGGCCCCGATGCGGCGGCCCGATCCCTGTCGGGCGGGAACCTGCAGAAGTTCATCGTCGGGCGCGAGATCGATGCCAAGCCGAAGCTGCTGATCGTCTCGCAGCCGACCTGGGGCGTGGACGTGGGTGCGGCGGCGCAGATCCGCGGCGAGATTCTGGAACTGCGTGACCAGGGTTGCGCGGTGCTGGTGGTCAGCGAGGAACTCGACGAGTTGTTCGAACTCGGCGACCGACTGCACGTGATCGCCAAGGGCCGGCTGTCGCCCTCGGTGCCGATGGCCGAGGCCACGATCGAGAAGATCGGCGAGTGGATGAGCGGCTTGTGGGAGGTCGACCATGCTGCGGCTTGAGGCCCGTCCCCAACCGTCGCAGCTGTGGAGCTACGGTTCGCCGTTGCTGGCGCTGCTGGTCACGGTGCTGATCGGCATCGTCATGTTCATCTCGCTCGGCAAGGACCCGCTGCGGGGCCTGGAGATGTTCTTCTGGCTGCCGATCAACAGCGGCTATGCGATCGGCGAACTGCTGGTCAAGGCAACGCCGCTGCTGATCATCGCGCTCGGCCTGGCGGTCTGTTTCCGCTCCAATGTCTGGAACATCGGTGCCGAAGGGCAGTACATCATCGGAGCGATCTTTGCCGGGGGCGTGGCGCTGATGGCTGACAAGACCAGCAGCGGCTGGATCGTCGTACCGATACTGCTGGCCGGCGTGATCGGCGGCATGGTGTGGGCGGCGATCACCGCCGTGCTGCGCGACCGCTTCAACGCCAACGAGATCCTGGTCAGCCTGATGCTGGTGTACGTGGCGGCACAGGTGCTCAGCTACCTGGTCGGCGGGCCCTGGAAGGACCCGATGGGCTTCAACTTCCCGCAGACCAAGACTTTCGAGGCGGTGACGCGGGTGCCGCGGCTGTTCGATGGTTCGCGCGTGAGCATCGGGGTGATCTTTGCCCTGCTCGGGGTGCTGGGCATGTGGGTGTTCCTGTTCCGCACCCGCGCCGGTTTCGCCCAGCAGGTCGGCGGCCTGGCACCGGCGGCCGCGCGCTATGCCGGCTATTCGTCGCGCCAGGCCTTGTGGACCGCGCTGCTGATCTCCGGTGGTGCTGCCGGTCTGGCAGGCGCGCTCGAGGTTGCCGGTCCTATCGGCCAGCTCACCACCTATCTGCCGGCGGGCTACGGTTTTGCCGCCATCATCGTGGCCTATGTCGGGCGGCTGCACCCGGTGGGCATGGTGTTCTCGGCCTTGCTGATGAGCATGTTCTACATCGGCGGCGAG
>DAONCJ010000731.1:0-2309 GCA_035401985.1 Burkholderiaceae bacterium
ACATGTTCACCACGGGCATGCCGGTCACGGGCCAGCTGTTCTTCATGTACGCCACGATGCTGATCGCCGTGCCCACCGGTGTGAAGGTGTTCAACTGGCTGGCGACGATGTGGCGCGGTTCCATGACCTTCGAAACCCCGATGCTGTTTGCCGTCGGCTTCATCTTCGTGTTCACGATGGGCGGCCTCACGGGCATCGTGCTGTCGATGGCTCCGCTCGACATCCAGCTGCACGACACCTACTACGTGGTGGCGCACTTCCACTACACGATGGTTGCGGGCTCCCTGTTCGCCCTGTTCGCCGGCACCTACTACTGGCTGCCGAAGTGGACGGGCCACATGTACGACGAGGGCATGGGCAAGCTGCACTTCTGGCTCACGATGATCTTCTTCAACCTGACGTTCTTCCCGATGCACTTCCTCGGCCTGGCCGGCATGCCGCGACGCTATGCCGACTACCCGATGCAGTTCGCCGACTTCAACATGCTCGCCACCGTGTCGGCCTTCGGGTTCGGCCTGTCGCAGCTGGTGTTCCTGACGGTGATCATCAAGTGCATCAAGGGTGGTGCCAAGGCCGCGGACAAGCCGTGGGAAGGTGCCGACGGCCTGGAGTGGACGCTGCCCAGCCCGGCTCCGTACCACACCTTCGAGACGCCCCCGATCGTCAAGTGATCGACTGGCGAACCCGACAGACCTGCCCGTGATCCTGGATCAACGAATGTCCGGCCCCGATCGCAACCGCAATCTGCGCACCGCGCTGATCCTGCTGTCGATCGCGGCCGTCTTCTTTGCCGGCGTGATCGTCAATCGGATGCTGTTCGGGTCGTGAAACTTTCCGTTTCCAACTGGCACCTGTCGCTCAAGCTGTTCGTCATCGCGGCAGTGATGTTCGGCTTCGGCTACGCCATGATTCCGCTCTATCGGGCGATCTGCGAGATCACCGGCGTCGGGCTGATCACCCAGCGCGACGAAGACGCCGCCGAGTTCGCGCGCAACACCCAGGTCGACACCAGTCGCAAGGTCACCATCGAGTTCGATGCCAACAGCCGGGGCACGTGGCTCTTCAAGCCCAAGGTGTCTTCGGTTTCGGTGCATCCCGGCGAACTCGTCACCGTCGTCTATCAGCTGACCAACACCGAGGCCCGACCCACGGTGGGCCAGGCCATCCCCAGCTACGCGCCCGCAGTGGCCAACCGTCACTTCCGCAAGCTCGAATGCTTCTGCTTCAAGCAGCAGACGCTCGCTCCCAACGAAGTGCGCGAGTTTCCCGTGGTCTTCGTGATCGATCCCAAGCTGCCGCCCGAGGTCAGCGTCATCACGCTGTCGTACACCTTCTTCGAAGTGCCGGGTCAGTCGCTCAAGCCGTCCGACGCCGCCGCCCCCCCGGGAACGGTCATGCCTGCCGCGGCCCCCGCGAGGGGGACATGATGGCCGATGATCTCCGCTCGGCGGCCAGCCGCAAGACCTCATTCCTCGGCACGATCAAGGCGGTCGGCGCATCGTTCTTCGGGGTTCGCGGCAGTCGGGCGCATCGGGCCGACGTCTCGCGTCTGAATCCAATTCATGTGGTGATTGCCGGTGTGCTGCTGGCGATCTGTTTCGTGGTTTTTTTGCTGTTCGTCGTTCAACTGGTGATCAAGTGAGCCGCCGGTTCGTGCGGCTGGACCTGGCGGACGGTGCGTCCTTCCGACCGCCCCAAGTCAGACAATACTGCTCGAGTATCCAAGAGGGAGAGACCCAATGAGTGCAACCGCGCACGGCGCCGCGCCTTACTATTTTGTGCCCCAGCCATCGCATTGGCCGATGGTGGGCGCTATCGCCTTGCTGGCATTCGGCCTGGGCATGGCCGGCACGATCAACGGCGTGCCGTTTGCTCCCTACGTGCTCACGTTCGGTTTTGCGGTGCTGTTCTACATGATGTACGGCTGGTTCTCGACGGTTGCCCGCGAGTCCGAAAGCGGCCAGTACAACGAGCGTGTCGATGTCTCCTTCCGCTGGAGCATGGGCTGGTTCATCTTCTCGGAGGTGATGTTCTTCAGCGCGTTCTTCGGAGCCTTGTTCTACGCGCGTGTCATCACGATGCCGTGGCTGGGCGATCTCGATCACAAGATGGTGCTCTGGCCCGGATTCACCGCCTCGTGGCCGAACCTCGGGCCGGCCGGTGTCATCGAAGCCTTCCAGACCATCGGACCGTGGCCCATCCCCACCATCAACACCGCGCTGCTGCTGACTTCCGGTGTCACGCTGACGATCGCTCACCACGCCCTGAAGGACAACCACCGTGGCGCGCTGAAGTTCTGGCTGCTGATG
>DAONCJ010000732.1:0-2303 GCA_035401985.1 Burkholderiaceae bacterium
ATTTCGATGCCCTGCTGCGCGGCTGCATTGCCGACGCGGCAGCGCTCGATGCGCTCATCCTCCCGCGGCTGGACCGCAAGATGGACGAAATCTCGCCGATCGAGCATGCGGCGATGTGGATCGGCGTCTACGAATTCCAGCATTGCCTGGATGTGCCCTGGCGCGTGGTGCTGAACGAATGCATCGAACTGGCCAAGGAATTCGGTGGCACCGACGGCCACAAATACGTCAATGCCGTGCTCAACGGCGTGGCGCCGGCACTGCGGGCCGACGAGGTTGCCGGCGACAAGGGCCGCAAGGAACGCCCCTGATGCGCCGCCGGGCCGCACCCAGGGCGATCATTCCCGCAGCGCGCAGGGCCACCCCGTGAGCGCGACGCTGCGCATCTCTCAGCGCGCTCAGCGCATCGAGCCCTTTCACGTGATGGAGATCGCCAAGGCGGCCGCGCTGCTGGGCCAGGCATCGGCCCAGTCGGACAAGCCGATGGTCTACCTGAACATCGGCGAGCCTGATTTCACCGCGCCGCCGCTGGTGCAGCAGGCGGCCGAGAAAGCCATCCGCGACGGCACGACGCAGTACACGCCGGCGGTCGGCATAGCCCCCTTGCGCGAGCGCATCAGCCAGTGGTACCGCAGCCGCTTCGGCGTCACCGTGGATGCCGATCGCATCGTCATCACAGCCGGTGCCTCCGCAGCGCTGCAACTGGCCTGCCTGGCGCTGATCGACGCAGGTGACGAGATCCTGATGCCCGACCCCAGCTATCCCTGCAACCGGCAGTTCGTCAGTGCGGCCGATGGCAAGCCGGTGCTGATTCCGGCCTCGGCCGAGGAACGCTTCCAGCTCAGTGCCGCTTCGGTGGCGGCGCACTGGAAGCCTGGCCGCACACGCGGCGTGTTGCTCGCGTCACCGTCCAATCCGACCGGCACCTCGATCCATCCGGACGAACTGCGCCGGATCCACGCGCTGGTGGCCGAACGCGGTGGCGTGACCATCGTCGACGAGATCTACCTCGGACTGGGCTTCGATCCGCAGTACGGCCACAGTGCGCTGGAGATCGATGACAGCATCATCAGCATCAACAGCTTCAGCAAGTACTTCAGCATGACCGGCTGGCGGCTGGGCTGGGTGGTGGTGCCCCGGGAGCTGGTCGCCCCGATCGAGCGGCTGGCACAGAACCTGTTCATCTGCCCCAGTACCATCGCCCAGCATGCGGCACTGGCCTGCTTCGAGGCCGACAGCATTGCGGAGTACGAGCGCCGCCGCGACGCCTTTCGCCAGCGCCGCGACTACCTGGTGCCCGCACTCGATGCGATCGGCCTCAAAGTGCCAGTCATGCCCGACGGCGCGTTCTACGCCTGGGCCGACTGCACGCAGGCCTGCGCCCGGCTGGGCGTGGCAGACAGCTGGGAGCTGGCGTTTGCCCTGATGCAGCAGGCCCATGTCGCGGTCACGCCGGGACGGGACTTCGGCCAGGCTGAAACTGCGCGGTACATCCGCTTCTCCAGCGCCAGCTCCATGGCGCACCTGCAGACGGCCGTGGCGCGCCTGCAGACGCTGCTGGGATGACGCAGGACACGGACCGCACCCAGGCCCTCGACGGCGCCCATGCGCCCGCCGTTTTTGCGTGGCCGGTCCGGGTCTACTGGGAAGACACCGACGCCGGCGGCGTGGTGTTCTATGCCAACTACCTGAAATACTTCGAACGGGCCCGCACCGAATGGTTGCGTGCCGCCGGCTTCGAGCAGCAGGCCTTGCGCGAATCTTCCGGCGGCATGTTCGTCGTCGTCGAGGCCGCACTGAAGTACCACCGGCCGGCGAGGCTCGACGACCAACTCCTCGTTACCACTTGGATGCAGGAACCCGGCCGTGTCTGCATGACAATCGGACAACAGGCCCGGCGTGGTCCGCCAAGCGGCGGCGACCTGTTGTGCGACGCGACGATCCGCATCGGATGGGTCGACAGCAGCCAATTCAAACCCGCAAGAATTCCTTCCGCTATCGTGAAAGCTCTCTCATGAACCAAGACATGTCGATCCTGCACCTGGTACTCGGAGCCAGCGTGGTGGTGCAACTGGTCATGTTGCTGTTGCTGGTGGTGTCGGTGGCCAGCTGGGCGGCCATTTTCCGCAAGATGTTCTCGCTGATCCGTGTCAAGGCACTGAACGAGTCCTTCGAGCGCGACTTCTGGTCCGGCACCAGCCTCAATGACCTGTATGCCGCCGCCGCACAGAATGCCCGCCAGGCCGGTCCGATGGAGCGCATCTTCGCCAGCGGCATGCGCGAATACCAGAAGCTGCGCGAGC
>DAONCJ010000733.1:0-2294 GCA_035401985.1 Burkholderiaceae bacterium
ACGCCACCAGCGTGTTTCTGCGGGTGGACGGCAGGGAGGACGAACCGTGCGCCGTGACGCTGTCGGCTCCGCGCACGGGCGGCGACGGCTGGCGGGTGGCCACCACCCTGCCCCGGGCCGGCGCCAGGGCATGGGGGTTCGGGCAATACGAGGCGCGGAATTACGACGAGCTCGCCGATCATCCGGTCGAGATGGGCTGCTTCGATCAGGCCCGGTTCGAGGCGGCGGGGGTTCCGCACGACATCGTCATCAGTGGCCGGCATGACACCGACTTCACGCGCCTGAAGAAGGATTTGGCTGCCGTCTGCGAGGCGCAGATCCGGCTGTTCGAACCGCGGACCGGACGGGCGCCCTTCGAGCGGTATCTATTTCTGACGATGGCCGTGGGCGACAGCTACGGCGGCCTCGAACATCGGGCCAGCACGGCGCTGATCTGCGCCCGCAACGACCTGCCGCATGCCGGCATGACCGGCGTGACGGACGGGTACCGGACATTTCTGGGGCTGGCCAGCCATGAATACTTTCACAGCTGGCTGGTCAAGCGGATCAAGCCTGCCGCCTTTGTGCGCTACGACCTGGATCGCGAGAATTACACGCGCCTGCTGTGGATCTTCGAAGGGTTCACTTCGTACTACGACAATCTGATGCTGGTCAGAGCCGGCGTGATCAGCGTCGCCGACTACCTGAAGTCGCTGGCCGACACGGTGTCGCACGTGCTGCGCGGCCCGGGAAGGCTCAACCAGAGCGTTGCCGAATCAAGCTTCGACGCCTGGACGAAGTTCTATCGCCCCGACGAGAACTCGCCGAACACGGTCGTCAGCTACTACGCGAAGGGGGCGCTGGTCGCGCTTTGTCTGGACCTGCACATCCGCACCCGCAGCGCGGGACGGCGCTCGCTCGATGATGTGCTGCGCCTGATGTGGCGCCGCCACGGTCGCACCTTCGACGATCGGCCGTCGGGGCTGGACGAAGATGCCTTCGCCGCGCTGGCGCTCGAAGCCACCGGGGTCGCGCTGGAGGCGGAACTGACGCAGTGGGCATACCGGACCGGCGAGCTGCCGTTGGGGGAGCTGCTGCGCACAGTCGGCGTCGAGCAGTCGCTGAAAGCGGCCGGTGACGGAGCGCCTTCGCTGGGCGCGCGGCTCGCGACCCGCAACGGCGACCTGACGATCGCGACAGCACTTGCCGGGCAGGCGGCGATGCGGGCGGGGATGTCATCGGGAGACGTGATCGTCGCAGTCGACGGGCTGCGTGTCGACGAGCGGTCGCTGAACGCGCTGCTGGCGCGCCGCAAGGCCGGCGACCGGATTGCTGTGCATGCGTTCCGTCGCGACGAGCTGATGCAGTTCGATGTCAGGCTGATGGCGGGCGAGGCGACCGAGTGCGGCTTCACGCTCGATGATCAGGCGACGGACGCGATCAGGCGGCAACGCAACCACTGGCTGGGACAACATGGCTGAAAAGAATCCGACCTGCGTTGCCGCTACCCCCTTCGATGCGCGGCGCCGACTGCTGAGCGTTGGAGCAGCGCTTGGCGCAGTGCTGCTCGGAGGGTGCAGCACCTCGGGGTCGACCGGGGAGCGCGCCAGGCGGTCGGCCGACGGGCCTCCTCGTCCGCCGGTGGTCTTGAAAGACGCCAGTGCTGGCAGCACGAAGGTCGAGGTGCTGGATTTCGAGTGGCACGACAGCACCCGCGATCGTCCGGTGCCGGTCAGGTTGTTCATGCCGACGCAGACGTCGCGCGCGCCGCTCGTGGTGTTTTCTCATGGCCTGGGCGGTTCCCGAAGCAGCTACAGCCATCTGGGACGCTATTGGGCCTCGCACGGCGTGGCAACGCTGCATCCTCAGCACCTGGGCAGCGACCGGGCCGTGTGGACCGGAGGAGGCGCCGCGATGCTCGGCTCGCTGCGCGCGGCGGGCACACCCGAGAACGCGATCGCCCGGGTCAACGACGTGCGATTCGTGATCGATCACCTTTTCCGGCAGGGCGGCTGGGCGGATCGCCTGGACCCCTCGCGCATCGGAGTGGCGGGCCACTCGTTCGGCGCCAATACAGCGCTGCTGGCATGCGGCGCGCGCTACCGTGAAAGTGGCGGCCGGGTGGCGAGTTTCGGCGACACCCGCATCAGGGCCGCTGTGGTGATGTCCGCGCCGTCGCTGCCGTCCGATCAGGATCCAGCGTTTGCTTACTCGAGCATCGGCGTGCCGACGCTGCATCTGACCGGAACGCACGACAGCACACCGATACCGGGTCTGTGGACGATGCCCGAAGAACGTCGGGTCCCGTTCGATTC
>DAONCJ010000734.1:0-2290 GCA_035401985.1 Burkholderiaceae bacterium
ACTGCTGCTTGGCCGGCTCGAACTGCTTCATGTCCAGATGCGCCAGGCCCAGGAACTCCTGGGCGATCCAGTTGCCGGGGTCCAGGCGCAGGGCCTGCTCGTAGCCCTCGATGGCCATCTCGCGCTTCTGGGTGTCACCCTGGCGCGCCTGCAGGTGGTAGATGAAGCCGTTGAAGAAGTGCAGGTAGGAATTGCGCGCGTCCAGCTGCAGGGCTTCGTTGATGGCGCTGCTGGCTTGCGGCAGTTCCATCTTCTTGATGTGCCCGACGGCAATCACGGCCCGCTGCAGCATGTCCGAGGCCGGCGCGGCCGCGGGCAAGGTGACGAACTGCCCCACTTTGTCAGCGAAGCTGTCTTGCGCGGCCTGCGCGGGCCAGGCCGGCGCCGCGCACAGCATCATCGCCAGACCGGCGGTGAGCGTCTTTTGGCGTGTCCAGTGGGCCGAGGTCTTCGACGGTGCTGCCTTCGGTGGATTGACGGCCGAAAAGCGTCCCTCGATGCCAGCAGTGGCCGAGTGAGGGAGGGTACGTGGAGCGCCCATGGGCGTGAGTTCCTGCGGTGGTTCGATCGATGCTGCTGAAGCAGATGCCGCGGCTGCTAGCGGCGCGCATCGTGTGGGCTCGCAGGGTGCCCACACCTCGTTATCGACCTCAGGCGGCGCGGCTTGAACGCGACGCCGTCCCGTCCGTCAGCGGCGAATGCGCCGCCGGCTCAACCTTCCATCTGGATGTTCAGCTTGCCGATGAGATCGCCCCATCGCTTGCGCTCGGCCGCGACGAACTCGGCGATCTTCTCGGGAGCCAGCGGCGTCGCTGGACTGATCCAGGCCTTCGTGACGGCCTGCTGGTACTCGGGCGACGCCAGGGCCGCATCCATCGCGGACTTGAGTTTCTCGCGCACGGCCGCAGGGAGGCCTTTAGGGGCCACCAGCCCGTACCAGACGATGGCCAGGAAATTGGGGAATCGCTCGGCCACGGCCGGTACGTCGGGCAGGTAAGACTGCCTGGCCGCCGAGGTGACGGCGATCGCGCGCAGACGCCCCGCTTGGACGTGAGGCAGCGCGGTGGTGGGACTGTCGAACATCAGTTCGACCCGTCCGCCGGCCACGTCGGTGATCGCTGGCACGCTGCCTTTGTAGGCCACGTGCGTCATCGGCGAACCCGCGAAGTCCTCGAACAGTTCGCCGGCCAGGTGCAGCGTGCTGCCCACGCCGACCGATGCATAGGTCAGGGGCGTGCGCTTTTCCTTCACCCGTGCGATCAGGTCGTCCAGGTTTCGGATCGGCGAGGCCGCGGGCACGACCCCGATCAGCGGGATGTCGCCCACGAGCGAAAGGATGTCCAGCTCGCGCTCGGGGCTGTACGACAGCTGCTTGCGAAGCAGCGGATTGAGCACCATGGTCGAGCCCGCCGCGATCAGCAGCGTGTGGCCGTCGGGCTTGGCCTTGGCCACCAGCTGGGCGCCGATGATGGTGTTCGCGCCGGGCTTGTTGTCCACCGGGAAGGGTGTACCCAGCCGCTTGGCGAGCTGCTCGCCGACGACGCGGGCGAGCACATCGGTCGTGCCGCCCGGCGGAAAGGGCACGACCAGCGAGACCGGGCGGTCAGGGTAGGTTTGCGCCCTTGCCAGCGACGGCGAGGTGGCGTGTGCCGCGGCCAGGCTGCCAACGGCGAGGTGTTTGAGGGCGCGCCTGCGAGTCTGCATGGTGGTCTCATCCGGAATCGAATCAAACCGGCAGAATGCCACAGCGGCTTACAGCAGCGCCCAGGCCGCCAGGCCGGCCAGCACGGTGAAGCTGGCCAACGCATAGGGAAGCAGGCCGGCATAGACCTCGCGTTCCTTGCCCAGGCCCTGGCTCAGGTTGGCCGCGATCGTCATGCGCACCGGCGAGAACAGCGACATGCTGGTGCCCGCCACGTGCTGCAGCGCCGCCATCGCGGCCACCGACAGGCCCGCCTGCGCCGACATCGCGACCTGCGAAGACATGAACAGGCTGTTGGCCGCGCTGCCACTGTTGGTCAGCACCCCGAGCACGATCGACAGCGCCGGGGCGGCCAGTACGCCGTAGACCTGCAGATTCGCGAACACGCCATCGGCGGCTACCTTGGAGATGCCGGCCGCGGACAGGACCTCGGCCAGCATCGCGAACAGGAAGACCGTCATGATCGGCGTCTTCGCCGTCTTCCAGGTGCCGGGCAGCTCGCGGTACAGCCGAGGCCTGGCCGCGCGCGAGGGCCACCAGCACGGCGCCGCGCAGAGAGTCGAGGGCTCCGTGCCCGCCGGGCTGGAT
>DAONCJ010000735.1:0-2282 GCA_035401985.1 Burkholderiaceae bacterium
GGCGGGAATCGGAAGTGGTGTAGCGCGGTCAGGCCGTCGGCGCGAAGAACCCAGCCCGCACTTTCCACTATCTGGGCTTCGAGGCGTCGGCATGCCTCGGATTGATGAGCACGGTTTATCGGCAAATCGTCGGCTTCGATGGCCACTCCCTACTACTTTTGGAGGGCTTGCGCCAACCTTCCCAAAGAGCGAAGCTCGACCCAGTTTCCGGACACTGTCGCGACAACCCGCCCTTAGCCACCCGAGGAAATTCGTCATGCCGCCCGTTGCCTGGCCCCTCACATCGAACAAGATCCGACGCGGACTGATCAATCACACCTTCGGCATGGTGCGCGACGGCGGCAAGCGCGCGCACCAGGGCTGGGACTTCGAAGCCGTGCCCGGCACGCCGGTGTTCGCCATCAGCGATGGCACCGTCCATTTGATCACCGAAAGCGCCGGTGGCGACTACGGCATGCAGATCTCGCTGGCTTTCGAGTTCAACGGCATGACGCTGTACGCCCAGTACTGCCATCTGTCGAAGTGCATCGTGGGCAACAACACCAAGGTGACGCGCAACACGATCATCGGCCACACCGGCAACACCGGCAACGCAAAGTCGATGAAGGGCGCCGACCAGCATCTGCATTTCGAGATCCGGCTCGTGCCGCGGCCGGGACGGGGACTGGGCAACCGCCTGAACCCGATCGACGTCTATCAGCAGCACCCTCCCCTCGCAGTGCCGGTGCTAGACCTGCACGACGCCAGTCAGTCGATCGCGGAATGAATCACCGTCCTTCCCTGGCGGCGCTGTGCCTTGCGGCAGCGCTGGCCTGCGCGCCGGTGCGCGCGCAGGTCGTTCCCCTGCCGGCTCCGCCGGCAGGATGCGAATCGGTGCAGAACGACCGCCTGGTCGCGGGCGGACCGATGCGCCAGTCGCATGCGGTCGAACTGCTGCGCTGCGCCGGCGAGTACCGCATGCGCCTGCTGCGAACCGACCGCCCGGGGCATTCCGAAGTCGTGGCCGAGCAATCGCTGGGTCGGGCGGCGCGAGGCGCCACCATCGAGCTGGCAGGGGGCGCGTGCCTGATGGCCGGCACGCCGTTGACACACAACCTGGTGATCCACGGCCAGTGGCGCAACCGTGAGCGCATCCGCTTCGGCGCTGGTCTGCTGGGCGCCTGGCTGCCCGACGAAAAGGCCGGGACCATCCGCCCGCTGGCTGCGACCGACCGGATCGTCTGCCAGACGGACCGGCCCTGAAGCCGACACGCCGCACGCGCGTCTGAACGCGCGCGTTCGACAGGGCACCCCCGGGGAGGGCAGCCTGTGCCGATCAGGCGCGAGCAGGGATTGCGCCGAATCGGATCGAATTCCAGGCTTCGCGATGTCTTGCGACAGACCCGACCGCGATAATGACCGGCAAGATCCGGTCGCCCAGGCCGGCCCCTTCCAAAGGACTCCGCCATGGCCGATCCCCGCGTCACCGAGATTTCCACCCTGTCGTGCAGCGCCGCCTGGCGCAATTACTACTTCGTCAAGCTGACCACTGCCGACGGCACGGTCGGCTGGAGCGAATTCGATGAGGGCTTCGGCTCGCCGGGCGTGGGCGCCGTCGTGCAAAGCCTCGCCTCGCGCGTGGTCGGCCAGTCGGTGATGCAGCACGAGCGGATCCGCGAAGACCTGCGCGGCATCACCCGGCCCGGCCAGGGCGGCGTGGTCGGGCAGGCGCTCGGCGCGATCGAGAACGCCCTGCTCGATGCCAAGGCCAAGACGCTGGGCGTGCCCTGCTACGAACTGCTCGGCGGCAAGGTGCGCGACCGCATGCGTGTGTACTGGTCGCACTGCGTCACCTGGAGGGCCGCACGCCGGCCGCACTACCAGCCCGAGATCACCGACATCGATGGCGTGCGGGCGCTGGCGCGCGAAGTGCGCGACAAGGGCTTCACCGGCCTGAAGACGAACATCTTTCGCTACGAGGACGGCAAGATCAAAGGGTTCTCGCCGGGCTTCGGCACGCCCTTCGAGCCGGGCCTTAACGTCGAGAAGCACATCGTGCGCGGCGTGAACGAGCATCTGTCGGTCATGCGCGAGGCGGCCGGTCCCGACATGGATATCCTGCTCGACCTGAACTTCAACGCGAAGACCGAGGGCTATCTGCGCTTTCTGCGCGGCATCGCCGACCAGGACCTGTTCTGGGTCGAGATCGACACCCTCGATCCTCATGCGCTGGCCCATATCCGTTCCCAGAGTCCGCATCCCATCGCTTCGTGCGAAACGCTGATCGGGGTGCAGGAGTTCCT
>DAONCJ010000736.1:0-2278 GCA_035401985.1 Burkholderiaceae bacterium
CAGCTACTACGGCGCCAGCCATATCCTGCGTGACATCGACTTCTCGGTGGCGGCGGGCGAGACCATCGGACTGATGGGGCGCAACGGCATGGGCAAGAGCACCTTGCTCAAGAGCATCATGGGCCTGGTCAAGCCCCGCGCCGGCACGGTGCAGGTCATGGGCCGCGACATGACCGGCGCCCCACCCTACGAGATCGCCCGGCTCGGCGTGGCCTACGTGCCCGAGGGCCGGGGCATCTTCGGCAATCTCAGCGTGGTCGAGAACCTGAAGATGGCCGCGCGTGCCGGCCAGACCGAAGCCTCGCGCGTACGCGCCCGGGCCGGCCAGGACTGGAACTACGAGCGTGTGCTCGAGACTTTCCCGCGCCTGAAGGAACGCCTGCGCCACGGCGGGCAGCAGCTCAGCGGTGGCGAGCAGCAGATGCTGACGATCGGCCGCGCGCTGATGACCAATCCCGACGTGCTCATCCTCGACGAGGCCACCGAAGGCCTGGCCCCGCTGATCGCGCGCGAAATCTGGCGCATCTGCGCGCTGATCCGCGACAGCGGCATCAGCAGCGTCATCGTCGACAAGAACTGGAAACACGTCACGCAGATCACCGACCGCAATGTCATCCTGGTCAAGGGCGAAGTCGTGTTCTCCGGCAGCTCACCGGAGCTGGTCGCGCAGCCGGAACTGCTGGAGCAGTATCTGGGCGTCTGAGGTTCAGGCGTTCAGGGCCTGAAACAAGCGCCACTCACCTGCGACCCCCTTCAGTGCATGGATTCCCCGATCGGCGAAATCCAGCCCCGATCCCGCCACCAGATCCTTCGTCGTTCCGGACACGATGATCTCCCCGGATCCCGCGTGGGCCATGACCCTGGCGCCGGTATGGACCGCCACGCCACTGACCTTGTCACCCGCGCTTTCGACCTCACCCGTATGCAGGCCCACGCGCAAGTCGATGCCCAGGCCCCGGACCTCGCGGGTGATGGCCGATGCACACTGAATCGCCCGTGCCGGGCCGTCGAATACCGCAAACATGCCATCGCCCGCGGTGTCGACCAGTTCACCGCGATAGCGTTCGAGATGCCGCTGGCCGACAGCATGGAACTGCTGCAGCAGCGCGCCCCAGTCCCGGTCGCCCATCCGTTCGGCCATCGCGGTGGATCCCACGATGTCGGTGAACAGCACCGTGGCGAGCCAACGGTCGGCATGTTCCCGCGATTCGGACGCCGTATCGGCACCGGCAAAACGGCAGACTGCCGCCACGACCTCGTCGGTATCACCCGACGGCAAGGCATGATCGGCCCCCGGCAACTCCAGGTAAGTGGCTTCGGGGATGTGATCCGCCAGATAGCGTCCGTTGGCGCAATGCACGATACGGTCGCCGCGGCGCTGGATGATCAGCGTCGGCCGGCGGATCTGCGGCAGCACCGCACGCACGTCGATCTGGTCGTTGGCGATCATGAGCCGCTTGATGGCGCTGGGCGAAGCCGTGCGACGCGCAATCCGGGCAAACAAATCGTAGGTCTGCGGCTCGTGCGACAGGCTGGGTGCAAAACCCAGCCCGGCCTGCGCTGTCCCCCAGGTACGATCCACCGCCTTCAGATGTTGTTCGAGCGTCGGGCTGAAGGGATAGTCCGGCGCCCAGGTGAATCGCGCCATCGTGGCGAACAGCACCAGTCGCTCCACCAGCGCAGGATAGGTCGCGGTGAACAATGCCGCCATCGCGCCACCTTCGGACATGGCCAGCAGCATCGCCTTGCGGGAACCGGCCGCCTCCATCACGGCACGCACGTCGTCCATGCGCTGCTCCAGCGTCGGCGCACCTTCCAGGCTGTCGGACATGCCCTGCCCCCGCTTGTCGAACAGGATGACGCGAAAGGCGCTCCCCAGCTGGCGCAGCATGCGCACAAACCGTGGCCACTCCCAACTGGTCTCCAGATGGGAGAGCACGCCCGGCACGATCACGAGGTCTCGCGCGCCGTCGCCAAACACCTGGTAGGCGACGCTCACGCCTTGCGCATCGACATAGCGCGTCTGGGGCATCGAAATGTCACCATGCATCGCAGCAACTTTACTCTGCCGTACGCCACCTGGGTGACTGTTTCGCGGCAGGTCCCGACGCATGCCGCGCCCAGGCCGGGCGGTTTTGCGCATGTCCACGGCAGGCCATGCTGGCCATCGCCGGCTTGTCAGCCGGATTTTCCGTAAGAAGTCCTGTCCAGGGGCGACCCAGTGGCCGGACGCGTCACCGCAAGGTCTGCGTTCCGATTGTCACCCCCCATCCCACTT
>DAONCJ010000737.1:0-2276 GCA_035401985.1 Burkholderiaceae bacterium
CCGAGACCCGAATCGCGCGGGGCCGTCAGCGGTAGAACGCCTCGACCCTGCCCTTCAGCTTGATCGTGAGCGGCTTGCCCTTGCGATCCAGCGAGCGCCCGGCCGGCACCCGGATCCAGCCTTCGCTGATGCAGTACTCCTCGACGTCGAATCGCTCGTTGTCGTTGAAGCGGATGCCGATGTCGTGCTCGAACACGGCCGCGACATGGTGCGGATTGGCCGGGTCGGCGGAGAGCCGATCGGGCAAGGTGGGACGTTCCGTGGTTTCTGTCATCGATATCACTCCTGGAGACGGGAAATCCCCCCGGATTGTGCCATGCAGGCACCGCCCGCCTGTCCGCAGACCGGCTCCGAGGCGCCGCGGCCGGCATCGGTGAGCGGCCCCTTTCGATGGCATGGTCGGCCGAGCGACGCCTACCATGGGCCCGACTCAAACCGCGACATCGGGATGTATCACCGTGATGAAGACGTACCGCGGAAGCTGTCATTGCGAAACCGTGACCTTCGAGGCCGATGCCGACCTCACCCAGCCCACCTACCGCTGCAACTGTTCGGTCTGTCAGCGCACGCGCTTCTGGTCGGCCGTCGTGCGGCCCGATGGCTTCAGGCTGCTGAGCGGCGAGGCCGCCCTGACCCAATACCGCTTCAACAGCCGCAAGAACGTCCACTACTTCTGCAGCATCTGCGGCGTGCGGCCGTTCTGCATCGGCAACGGCAACGACGCGCATGCCGGCAGGATGACCAGCGTCAATGTCATGTGCCTTGAAGGAATCGCCGATGAAGAGCTGGCCCGCATTCCGGTGACCTACGTCGACGGCCGCAACGATCGCTGCGACAGCGCAACCACCGCGTACGACTGAGACCCTTATGCCATCGCGCTAGGCGATGGCATCGGGCAGTCGCGCCACGAACCGGCTGCCGCCGCCTTCGCGCCCTTCGCACACCACGGTGCCACCGTGATGCACGGCGATCTGACGGGCCAGCGACAGGCCCAGTCCCACACCTCCCTCGCGTTCGCTGGCGCCGCGCAGCCGATAGAACGGCTCGAAGATCCGCTCGCGCTCGTCGAGCGGCACGCCGGCGCCACGGTCGAGCACTTCGATGCACCACCGGGCGCCGTCATGGGCCAGGCGCGCCTGCACCGAGTCCTCGCCGCCCCCGTGACGGACCGCGTTCTCGAGCAGGTTGCGCAGCAGCCGGCGCAGCAGGCGCGCGTCGCCGACGATCTCGTGGCCCGCGGGCACCGGTTCAATCAGGTCGAGCGCGACACCCACGCGCGCAGCCTCCTCGGCAAACAGACCGGCCAGATCGACCGACTCGAAGCGCCCGCGCGCCGGCGCATCGGCCACCGGCGTGGCCTCCAGGCGGCTGGCCAGCAGGATCTCGTCGATCAGGTCGTCCAGTTCGGCGATGTTGCGGCGAAGCTCCTGGCGCGAGGCGGCCGTCGTGCCGGCGCCGTCGGCCAGCTCGATCGCCATCCGGATGCGCGCCAGCGGCGAGCGCAGTTCATGCGAGGCATTGGCCAGCAGACTGCGGCTGGCCCGCACCAGATCCTCGATGCGCTGGGCGGCACCGTTGAAGCTCTCGGCGAGCGCCGCCACCTCGTCGCGACCGCGCACGGGCACCCGCGTCGTCAGATCGCCCGCGCCCAGGGCCTCGACGGCAAGCTGCAATGATTCGAGCCGCCGAGTCAGACGGCGCACCACCGGATACACAGCCACACCGATCAGCAGCACCGCCAGTGCCAGCGCGAGTGCGAAACCGGGCCAGGCCAGCCGTCCGCCCGGAGCGCGCCACCACCGGCTGGCGTACAGACGTCGGCCATCCGGCAGGGGCACCATCCACGCGCCCGGCCCCTCACCCGGCGACATCCCGCCATTGCGCTGCGATACCCGTCCGGCGCGCCGCTCGGGGTGGTCGTCGTCGTCGCCCCGCAGCCGATGCCGTGCGATCGGCTGACCGGCGC
This sequence comes from Burkholderiaceae bacterium, assembly GCA_035401985.1. Taxonomy (GTDB): domain Bacteria; phylum Pseudomonadota; class Gammaproteobacteria; order Burkholderiales; family Burkholderiaceae_E; genus Quisquiliibacterium. Next base: position 1,967 of record DAONCJ010000737.1, read on the forward strand.
TGGCCAGCAGTTGTCCCTGCGCGTCGGTCAGTGCCAGGTCGATGCCCGTGCGGGCCTGCCACCGCGACAAGGTCTGCTGCCAGGCCGCGGGCCCGGCGCTCGCGGGCAGCAGGTCGCTGGCCAGTTCGGCGGCAATCTCGCGGGTGCCCGGACGGTCGTCCGAATGCAGCGCCCAGCGCCAGAGCCCGCCGATCAGCAGGGCGAACACCAGCAGGCTCGCGAGCACCGCCACGTAGATGCGCAGATACAGCCGGCGTGCCAGCCAGCCGCGCCAGCGCGGGCGCGACAACGCAGACCCGGTGCGGCTGTG
>DAONCJ010000738.1:0-2272 GCA_035401985.1 Burkholderiaceae bacterium
CCCGGCCGAGTTCGCCAAGCTGCGCGCCAATCCCGCCCTGATCTCGAGCATGGTGCCCGAGATCATCCGCTGGGTGACCCCGCTGGCCCACATGCGCCGCACCGCCCTGGCCGATGCCGAACTGGGCGGCAAGCAGATCAAGGCGGGCGACCGCGTGGTGATGTGGTACCTGTCGGGCAACCGCGATGGCGAGGCCATCGAGAACCCCGACCAGTTCATCATCGACCGGGCTCGTCCGCGCCAGCACATCTCGTTCGGTTTCGGCATCCACCGCTGTGTGGGCAACCGCCTGGGCGAATTGCAGCTGAAGATCATGTGGGAAGAAATCCTCAAGCGTTTCCCGGTGATCGAACTGGCCGGCGAACCGCAGCGCACCTTCTCCAACTTCGTGCACGGATTCACGTCGCTGCCGATCCGCATTCCCGGCTGAGCGCGACATGGCCGGCGGAGTGGTGATCATCGGGGCAGGGCATGCGGCGGGTGCGATGGCCGCGGCGCTGCGTCAGGGCGGCTATGCGGGCACTGTCTCGCTGATCGGCGAGGAGCCGCTGCCGCCGTATCAGCGGCCGCCCTTGTCGAAGGCCTGGCTGAAGGGTGAGGCCGCGGCCGCCGACCTGCTGCTGCGCCCGGCATCGTTCTATGCCGAGAAATTGATCGAGCTCAAGCTGTCGCGCAAGGTCGTCGCCATCGATCGGGCTGCCGCGCAGGTCACGCTCGACAACGGCGAGCATCTGCCTTACGACCATCTGGTGCTGGCCACCGGCTCGCGGCTGCGTGCGCTCACCGTTCCGGGCGCCGACAGCACCGGCGTGCTGGAGCTGCGCACCGCCGCCGATGCCGAGCGCATCAAGGCGGCGCTGGGGCCGGGCCGGCGGGTGGTTGTCGTCGGTGGCGGCTATGTCGGTCTGGAGGTGGCGGCTTCATCGCGCGCACTGGGCGCCTCGGTGGTGGTGCTCGAGCGCGAGCAGCGGCTGCTGGCGCGTGTCGCCAGCGAATCGCTGTCAGCCTTCTTTGCGCGCTGCCATCGCGAGCACGGTGTCGAGGTGGTGCTCGGCGCCAGCGTCGTGGCCTTCGAGACCCGCGAGGGGGCCGTGACCGGCGTGCGCCTGGCCGATGGCCGAGTCTTCGATTGCGATGTCGCCATCGTCGGGATCGGCGCACTGGCCAACGATGGGCTCGCCGTGGCGGCGGGGCTGGAATGCCGAGACGGCGTGGTCGTCGACGAGCAGGCGCGCACGTCCGATGCGGCGATTTTCGCGATCGGCGACTGCACGCAGCGACCGGTGCCGCGCTATGCGCGCTCGATCCGCCTTGAAAGCGTGCCGAACGCGCTCGAGCAGGGAAAGCAGGCCGCGGCGGTCATCTGCGGCAAGCCCGCGCCCAAGGCGGAGGTTCCCTGGTTCTGGTCCGACCAGTACGATGTCAGACTGCAGATCGCCGGACTGCCGGTCGATGTGCGCAGCACCGTGGTTCGGGGCGATCCGCAGGCCGGTCGCTTCGCTGTGTTTCACCTCGATGGCGAGGGCCGCCTGCAGGCGGTCGAGGCGGTCAACGCCGCACCCGAGTTCGTGGCGGCCCGGCAATGGGTGGCGGCGGCACAGGTGCTGGATGCGGGCCGGATTGCCGATGTCTCACTGACCGTCAAACAGATTGTCGAGCCCGCGTTGCCTGCCGCGCCGGCGCAGCACTGACTTCACTCTCCCGCACTCAGCAAGGATCTCTCGATGCCCAAAGTCACTTTTATCGAACACTCCGGAAACCGCCATGACGTGGAGGTTCCGGTGGGTCATTCGGTCATGCGCGGCGCCGTCGACAACGGTGTGCCCGGCATCGACGCCGACTGCGGCGGCGAGTGCGCCTGCGCGACCTGCCACATCTATGTCGATGAAGCCTGGCTCGCCAAGACCGGTGCCCGCACGGAACGCGAAGAAAGCATGCTCAGCTTCGCGGCAGTCACCCAGGACAATTCGCGCCTTTCGTGCCAGATTGCCATGACGTCCGAGCTCGACGGGCTGGTGGTCTCGCTGCCCGAGGGCCAGCACTGAATTCGGGTTGCGCCCCCGCGGGGGCGTTTTTTGTTTCGGACTCGAGGAGCTTTCCCATGGACAAGGTCACCATCGACGCCGCGCGTCATGCGGCGTTTTCAGCGCCGCTGGACCAGATCGACGTCAGCAATCCGAAGCTGTTTCAGGACGACACGATCGGCCATTACTTCGAGCGGCTGCGTCGCGACGACCCCGTCCATCTGTGTCCCGACAGCCGCTTCGGCCCG
>DAONCJ010000739.1:0-2269 GCA_035401985.1 Burkholderiaceae bacterium
TTCCATGACAAGGACCTGAACCAGGTGACGGTGCGCAAGCTGGCCAACTCGCTGGGCGCCAGTCCCGCCGCGATCCTGTTCGGCTCCAACGAGCTTGAACGCGATTTCACGCTGAAGGAAGACGGCTCGCGCAACGGGATGGATTGGATCAACGCGCTGCCCAGGAACAAGGACGCAGGTTTCGACCGCATCCTGATCGGCCTGCGTGGCGGCCTGCCCGAGGCGATGGAGCTGCGCGACGCCTTCGGCCGCACGACCGTCTTCACCTTCAGCGGCTTCGAACGCAACCCGACGCTGGAGGCCGACAGTTTCCGCTTCGTCATGCCGCGCGGCGCAGACATCGTGGAGCAATGACGTGACCTCACCCGCCCGCACCCTGACCCCGCCTGCCCGCATCGGCGATCGCATCGACCAGGTCGATACCCCGGCACTGCTGATCGACCTGGACGCCTTCGAGGCCAATGTGCAGGCCGTCCATGGCGTGGTCGCGGGCGCGGGCCTTGCGCTGCGCGCGCACGGCAAGGCGCACAAGAGCATCGAGATCGCACGCCGCCAGGTGGCGGCCGGCGCGGTCGGCGTGTGCTGCCAGAAGGTCGGCGAGGCCGAGGTGTTCGTCGCCGGCGGCATCCAGGACGTGCTGGTCAGCAATCAGGTGATCGGCGCCTCGAAGCTGGCGCGGCTGGCACGCTTGTCCAGGCAGGCGACGGTCGGTGTATGCGTCGACCATCCGGCGCAGATCGAGGCGCTGGCCCGGGCGCTGCGCGAGGAGGGCGGCCGCATCGACGTGCTGATCGAGGTCGATGTCGGCAGCGCACGCTGCGGCGTCGTCACGCCGGCCGAGGTCGTCGAGCTGGCGCGCCAGATCAGGGCCCATGCGCCGATGATGTCGCTGCGCGGGCTGCAGGCCTACCAGGGGGCGGCCCAGCACAAGCGCCCGCCGGAGGTCCGCCGCGAGGCCATCGCCCAGGCCTGCGCGAAGGCCGCCGCCGCGCGCGACGCGCTGCTGGCCGAGGGGTTCTCGTGCTCGGTGATCACCGGGGGCGGCACCGGCACCTACGGTCACGAGGCCGCCTCGGGCCTGTACACCGAGGTGCAGCCAGGCTCCTATGTGCTGATGGACGCCGACTACTTTGCCAACGAGCCCGATTCCCAGGCGCCGGTGCTGCGCCCGGTGCTGGATGTGCTGTGTCAGGTGATCAGTGTGCGGCCCGGTCAGGTGGTGCTGGACGGCGGGCTGAAGGCCTTCGCGGTCGATTCGGGGCTGCCGGTGCCCAGGGCCGAGGGCTGGCGGGCAGCGTCTATCTCGGACGAGCATCTGGTGCTTCGAACGAAACCCGAGGCGGCGGCCCAGGCCATCGCCATCGGCGATCATGTGCGATTGCAGACCGGCCACTGCGACCCCACGGTGAATCTGCACGACTGGCTGGTCGTTCACCGCGGCGAGCGGGTCGTCGACATCTGGCGCGTCGATGCGCGCGGAGCGCTGTTCTGAGGGCCGGCCGGCCCATTCGATGAGGATCGCCTGATGTCGACCGCTCCCGCTGCCCTCGGCAGTCTGCCCGCCGGGGCGCCGTCGGTCCGCACCGAGAACGCCACGATGGCGATCGTCGGCGTCGCCCATGGCACCTCGCACTTCTTCCATCTGACGCTGGCGCCGCTGTTCCCGTGGCTGAAGGACGCGTTCGCGCTCAGCTATTCCGAGCTCGGCCTGCTGGTCACCGTGTTCTTCATCGTGTCGGGCGTCGGTCAGGCGCTGTCCGGCTTTCTGGTCGACCGCATCGGCGCGTGGCCGGTGATGATGGGCGCACTGGGCAGCTTCGTGCTGGCCGCCTGCGTGCTGGCGGGCGCGCCGGGCTATGCAGGCCTGATGCTGGGCGCCGTGCTGTGCGGCGTCGGCAATGCGCCGTTCCATCCGGTCGACTACTCGATCCTGAACGCGCGGATATCGCCGGCGCGCCTGGGCAAGGCTTACGCGATCCATGGTGTCAGCGGCAGTCTGGGCTGGGCACTGGCGCCGGCCTTGCTGGCCACGGTGGCGCAGTTCGCCGGCTGGCGCATCGCGTTTCTGGCGGCCGGCCTGGTGGCGCTTGCCGTCATGGGCGCGGTCTGGCGATATCGGGCGCTGATGCAGGGCGTCGGCGGCGCCGGATCGGCAGCGCACGCCGCGACGAGCGCCCCCGGTGTCAGCACCTTCGGGTTTCTGCGGCTGCCCGCGGTGTGGCTGAGCTTCTGGTTCTTCTTCGCCGGCGCTGCCCAGCATGTACACCGT
>DAONCJ010000740.1:0-2263 GCA_035401985.1 Burkholderiaceae bacterium
GCCGGCGATCGGCCGGGCACAGTCCGACTGGCCCACCCGGCCGGTCAGGCTGGTGGTGCCGTTTCCGGCCGGCGGCGGTGCCGACCTGGGCGCCCGGTCGGTCTCGGTGCATCTGGCCGCGTCATTCGGCAAGCCCGTGGTGGTCGAGAACCGGGCCGGGGCCGACGGGGCCGTTGCGGCGCTCGAGGTGATCAAGTCGCCACCCGACGGTCATACGCTGTATTTCGGCACCGCCACCTCGATGTCGTACACGCCTTCGCTGAAGAAAAATCCGCCTTACGACCCGATCGCCGATTTCACGCCGATCTCCACCTTCTGCATCTTCACGTTCTATCTGATGGTCGCGCCGACGGTGCCTGCGCGCACCCTCGCCGAACTGGTGTCGTACGCACGGGCCAATCCCGGCAAGCTGTCGTATGCGACCGGCAACAGCACGGGCATCCTGGCGATGGCCCAGCTGATCCAGAACAACAAGCTGGACATGACCCACGTGCCGTACAAGGGCGAGGCCCAGGCCGCGCTCGACCTGATCGGCGGGCGGATCCCGATCATGTTCGCCACGCCGGCGATCATGCCGCAGCTGCTCAAGGAGAAATTCACGCCGGTGGCGGTGCTGCTGCCCCGGCGCACCACCACGATGCCCGACGTGCCGACCATGGCTGAGGCCGGTCAGCCGCTGGTCAACATCATGCCCTGGGGCGGGCTGTTCGGTCCGGCGAAGATGCCGCGCGAACTGGTCGAGCGCATCTCGCGCGATTTCGGCGTCGTGATGCGCCGTGCCGACGTCGGCGAGCAGTACGAAAAGCTCGGTCTGTTCCCCACGCCCTCCACGCCGCAGGTGATGGCCGATCTGGTGCGCGATCAGCTCGCGGCCTGGTCGCGCACGATGCGCGCGGCCGGCATCGAAAAGGAATAGCGGCCGTGCCGTCCCCCATCCCTTATTGCAGGAGAACCGCATGAACAATCGCCGCAAGATGGTCCTCGCCGCCGGCGCCGGCGCGCTGGTCGGCCAGATGCCGGGTCTCGCAAGAGCGCAGGCCTTTCCGTCCAAGCCCATCCGCTTCATCATGCCCTACCCCCCCGGGGGCAGCTCCGAAATCCTCGCCCGCCCGATCGCCCAGGAGTTGACCAAGAACATCGGACAGTCGGTGTTCGTCGACTTCAAGCCCGGCGCAGGGTCGACGATCGGCGCGGACACGGTGGCCAAGTCGGCGCCCGACGGCCACACGGTGGTGATGATGCTGTCAGCGCATGCGATCAATGCGACGCTGATGCCCAAGCTGCCCTACGACACGGTGAAGGACTTTGCACCGATCACGCTGGCCGCCACGCTGCCGCTGGTCGTGGTCGTGCCGGCTCAGTCGCCCTTTCGCACGATCGGTGATCTCATCGCCTTCGCCAAGGCCAACCCGGGCAAGCTGAATTTCGCCTCGGCCGGACCGGGAAACACCAGTCATCTGTCGGTCGAATACTTCAAGTCGGTCGTTGGCCTGGACATGACCCACGTGCCCTACAAGGGCAGCGGCCCGGCGATCATCGGGCTGCTCGGGCGCGAGGTCGACTTCATGTTCGATTCGCTGTCGTCCTCGCTGCCGCAGATCCAGGGCGGCAAGTTCCGCGCGATCGCGATGTCCACGCTCAAGCGCTCCCGCATCCTGCCCGACGTGCCCACGATCAGTGAATCGGGCGTGCGCGGCTTCGACGTGTCGGTCTGGTACGCAATCCTGGCCGCGGCCGGAACACCGGCGCCGATCGTGCAGCGGCTGAATGCCGAATTCATCAAGGCGATGCGCGCCCCCGAGGCCAGGGACAAGATCGAGGCAGCCGGCTACGAGATCGTCGGCTCCACGCCGGAGCAGCTCGACGCGTTCATCAAGGCCGAGATCGTCCGCTGGGGCAAGGTGGTCAAGGACTCCGGCGCCACGATCAACTGACCGGACCGGCGGGGTGGTCCAGGTCGGGCCGCCGCCAGGGGTCGATGTGCGTCATCAGGTTCAGCACCCGATGGCGCTGCAGCACCCGGTGGCGCGCCTGCACGGCAATGTCGTGACCCTGTTCGACGCTGATCGCGGCGTCGACCTCGAGATGGGCATCGACCAGGATCATGTCGCCCATCTTGCGGGTGCGCACGTCGTGCACGCTGTGCACGCCCGGCGTCTCGACCAGCGTGCGGCGGATCGCCTCGACCTCTTCCTCGTCGACCGCCCGGTCCATCAGATCGTGCAGCGCGTCCCATCCGAATGACCAGCCCATCCGGATCACC
>DAONCJ010000741.1:0-2262 GCA_035401985.1 Burkholderiaceae bacterium
GGGGTGCTACCCGAACGGCTCCAGGGTCGCGGTACAAAACGAAAAACCCCCGGGTCGTCGGTGTCGACAGTCACTCGGATCCAGCCGAAATGCGGAAATCCGAACGTTTCCACGCGTGTGAAGTTCGCGACGACTGCGCCCGTGCCCGCATCACGCATCGGCTGATCGATGTGCTGCTTGTGGGTATCACCATGCACCAGAACGACCTGACCCGGGAACTTTTGCGTCTCGTCCCGAAGCTGGGTCAGGAAGTCGAGGTATCCGGTCTCGGCCCGGCCCGCGCTCCAGGCTTCAAATCCCGGGTTGCCATGCGCCACGATCAGGATGCCAGGCAGGTTTCTGTCGCGCGCGATGGCAAAGGCTTCCCCCAGCCAGGCCCGGTTTGCTGTGCTGCGCTCCAGGTATTCCGCCACCGGACCCTTGCGGTCGCGGCTGGCAATGTCGACACCATAGAAGTTGTTCTCGCTGCCGGGCAGGTTCAATCCCGCAAACAGCACCCCGCCCATTTCCCAGCGGACGTTTTCGCGGTAGGCGGGAAAAGCAGGCATGTCGCTTTGGCGTTCCAGCTTCAGGGCACGCCGGCCCAATGATGAGTCGCCCATCCAGAACAGGGAGCGCAACTTCGCCAGCCGCTCCATGGGCTCGAACTGCGCATTCAGCCGGTGATGGCAATCGGCCCATTCGTTGTCGCCGGGCACATAGATCAGAGGATGCGCGGACAACTGGAACGCGTCCAGCACGCCCTGGAAGGCCTCATCCGAGCAGACGCTCGATCCATTTTTGATGTCGCCGGCATGGACGACGAAAGACAGCGGCTCAGCATCCATTTCAGCGATCAAATTCGGGAGCTGCTGGCGCTCCCAGGCGCTGTAAGGCAAGTCGCTGAACAATCCGAAGTGGAAGGGTGCCGCCTGCAGGGACAGGCTGGCCGACATCAGGAAAGACAGGAGCAGGGATGACTTCATGAATCAGTACTCCTGCAGCATCGTCAGCTTGCTCTCGGTTCGCCGCAGGCGCAGGGCCAGCGTCCGGGCCATGGCATACGCCAGGTCAGCCGCCAGTTGCTTGTGCAAGGCCGTGACCTCATTGAACTTGGCACGGGTCAGGACGTAGAGTTCCGTCGTGGTGACGGCCACCGCGTCGTTCGGGCGCGGCTGCCCATCCATGAAAGCCAGACTGCCGAAGAAATCACCCCGGCCAAAGCTCGCAACGGATTTGCGTTTTCCCAGCGGCAACTGGGCCATGAGGCGAACCGAACCCCGGCGGACCCAGTACAACTCATCCCCCGGCTGACCGTGGGCATAGATGATGTCGCCGGCCTGGCAGGTGCGGATGTCCATGCAGGCCTCCAGATCCTGCAGGGTCTCGACCTTGCGACGGGCAAAGATCTCCATGTCCTGCAGCAGCATCGGGGCTTCGCCGTCCACGCTGTACTCCGCCTCTCCCAAAAGTCGGTCTTCCACCCACGCGATCGCGGCATCCAGATCGGGAAACTGGCGCACCGTCGTGCTCCGGGCGTGCCACAGTCCGTTCAGTCCGAGGAACTCGTGCAGGTTGCGCCCCCGCGGATGGTTCTCCTGGATGCCGCTCAGCACCAGCTTGGCGCCTCGCTCGCGGATGGCGTCGCGGATCAGGTTGAACAGATGCGCCGCCGTCACGTCGATCGACTGCACGCGCCGCAAGTCGATGATCACATAGCTGCGGGTGCTGATCTCCTTTTCGAGGTCGGTATAGAGCTGGTAGGTGTTGCCGAAGAACAGGCTGCCCTGCAGTTCAAAAATGACCGCCTCGTCGCCCCGCGCCTCAAGAATGGCCAGTTCGGGCTCTGGCCGGTGCCAGCTTGAGGGCGACTGCCTCAGCAACATTTTGTGACGCACGGCGGTGCTTCCAATCTGTGCGCGAACGAACAGGACCATGGCGAGGGCGACGCCGGCGGCCGATGCGGCGATCAGGCTGCTGGTCAATGCCACCGCGACCACCGTGGCGACGACACCGAAATCGAGCACGGTGGCGCGCGCACGCAGGAACTGAAGTGGCGCGCGGTCGATCATCCGAAAACCGATCACCACCAGGATGCCGGCCAGCGTAGCCACAGGAATCCAGGCGAAAAACGCACTGAACAACACGGCCGCTGCCAATGCAAACACCCCCTCCATCACGCCGGCCATCCGGCTTTCTGAACCGCTGTTCAGGCCCACCAGCGTGGCCCCCATCTGCCCGGCGCCTGACAGTCCGCCGAGGGCGTTCGAGACCATGTTCGCG
>DAONCJ010000742.1:0-2260 GCA_035401985.1 Burkholderiaceae bacterium
CGACGCGGTTAGGCAACAGCCAGTCGATCTGGTTGGCGAATTCCGATGCTGTGCGATGACGGAACGTGGTTCCGGGATAACCCGCGACCATCGCGAAGTCGCCGGCTTTCACCGGCGCGGTGGACACGGTGAGATGCGCGGGCGGCGCGTACGGCACGTTGTCCTTGCTGTATGCCGCCGGCTTGCCGTCCTTGCCCACATAGGCGCGATAGAAGGTGAAGTCGCCGGTGTGGCGCGGCCACATGAAGTTGTCGATCTCGTCGCCGTAGTTGCCGATCGCGCGGGGCGGCGCATACACCAGGCGCACGTCCCTCAGTTCGAGCTGCTTGATCAGGTAGTACTCGCGGCCGTAGTACATGCTGGCCACGCTGCAGCGATGGCCGGCGTCCTGCTCGCAGGCCGCGACGGCCGCCTTCTGCGCGGTCTCGACCGCCTCGTAGTACGCACGCCCGGTCTTGCCCCTGGCATCGGCCAGGATACGGTCGGTGATCGGGTCGAAGCCGACCGTGACCCAGATCCGAGCGGCCGGCCCGGCCGAAGGTTCATCGGCCATGCTCGCGGCGATGAAACCATCCTGGATCAGGTTGCGTTCCGCGGTGGAATTCAGCTGGATCGCACCCAGCGCGCAATGGTGGTTGGTCACCACCAGGCCCTGCGGCGACACGAAGCTCGCCGTGCAGCCGCCGATGGACACGACCGCACTCATCGGGGGCTTGGTCAGGTCGGCCAGGTCGGCCGGATTGCCCTTGAAGCCCGCTGCCTTCAACTGCTTCGCCAGTTGCGGCAACTGCGACGGCATCCACATGCCCTCGTCGGCATGGGCCGCACCACCGGCGAGGACGAGGGCAACGACGACGGGCAACGTGCGGTGGCGCATGGAAACTCCTGCAGAGCGGTCAAATGCCGATTACACCACTGGAAGCGTGGTGCTGGCGTGTGCCTGCGGTCATGACCTGCCGCACAGGCCAGCGGCGGTAGAATGCGCGCCTCGATCCCGCAAGGCGCATCCGCCATGTCGCAGACGCAAACGATGAAGGCGCTGGTCAAGCGCGAGACCGGCAAGGGCATCTGGATGGAACAGGTGCCGGTGCCGGTGCCCGGCCCCAACGAGGTGCTGATCAAGCTCGAGAAGACCGCGATCTGCGGCACCGACCTGCACATCTACCTGTGGGACGAGTGGAGCCAGCGCACCATCCAGCCTGGCCTGGTCATCGGCCACGAGTTCGTCGGCCGCATCGTCGACCTGGGCCCGGGCGTGACCGGCTACCAGCTGGGCCAGCGCGTCAGCGCCGAGGGCCACATCGTCTGCGGGCATTGCCGCAATTGCCGCGCCGGCAAGCAGCACCTATGCCCGAACACCGTCGGCATCGGCGTGAACCGCAATGGCGCGTTCGCCGAATACATCGTGATGCCCGCGTCGAACCTGTGGCCTATCCCGGACCAGATCCCGAGCGAACTCGCGGCGTTCTTCGATCCCTACGGCAATGCCGCGCATTGCGCGCTGGAGTTCGACGTGGTCGGCGAAGACGTGCTGATCACCGGCGCCGGCCCGATCGGCGTGATCGCCGCCGGCATCTGCAAGCACATCGGTGCGCGCAACGTGGTGGTCACCGACGTCAACGATTTCCGCCTGAAGCTGGCCGCCGACATGGGCGCGACGCGCGTGGTCAACGTCGCCAACACTTCGCTCAAGGACGTGATGGCCGACCTGCACATGGAAGGCTTCGACGTGGGCCTGGAAATGAGCGGCAACCCGCGCGCCTTCAACGACATGCTCGACTGCATGTACCACGGCGGCAAGATCGCGATGCTCGGGATCATGCCCAAGGGCGCCGGCGCCGACTGGGACAAGATCATCTTCAAGGGCCTGACCATCCACGGCATGTACGGCCGGAAGATGTACGAGACCTGGTACAAGATGACCCAGCTGGTGCTGAGCGGCTTCCCGCTCGGCAAGGTGCTGACCCACCAGTTGCCGATCGACGATTTCCAGAAGGGCTTCGACCTGATGGAAGGCGGCAAGTCGGGCAAGGTCGTGTTGAGCTGGAACTGAGAGCCGACATGTCCCTGACCCAGCCTGCCCTGACCCAGCGCTACGCCGATACCCTCGACGAGATCCGCGCCGCTGGCCTGTTCAAGTCCGAACGCATCATCACCAGTCCGCAGTCGGCCGAGATCCAGCTCGCCGACGGCCGCACGGTGCTGAACTTCTGCGCCAACAACTACCTGGGCCTGGCCGACCACCCAGACATCATCGCGG
>DAONCJ010000743.1:0-2259 GCA_035401985.1 Burkholderiaceae bacterium
GGGCGGTGTATCCCAGGCCCAGGTCGGCCGAGCCGTTGGCCGCGTTCTCGGCCACCGAGATCTTGGCGGCCGATGCCAGGCCCAGACCTTCAGCGACGCGCGCACGGACCGTGTAGTCCTGATACGCGGGGATGGCGACTGCAGCCAGGATGCCGACGATTGCCACGACAATCATCAACTCGATAAGGGTGAAACCCTTTTGAACTTTCTTCAGCATGCGATGCTCCAGTCTTGGAAGTGGGATGGCGGGGTACGTCCCGACAGATCCACTGCACGCAGCACACGTGCCAGCCGACTCCAGCGGCGCCGCTCGCACGATGAGCGGTCGAGGCATGACAAACATCACATTCGAGAGCGGAAATTGTTCCGCTGCCGAGCCTGCGCGGCAGGGCCTACTGACGAATAGCGGCACAGCAGGGGCGCTTTTGCGTCATCTCATGACGGCGCCCCGTGCCGCGTCAGAGCTCGAAGATGTCGCCCCGCTCGAGCACCCGAGGCGCGAAGCGGCCGGCCCAGGCTTCGAGTTCACGCTCGATAACCTTTCGGTCCGACGGCTTCAGATGGGTCACCAGCACCTGGGGTTCCTGTCGCAGCTTCTCGAGTTCCTGGCCGAGCTGGATCGGATACAGATGACGCGAGGTGACCGCCAGGTCCTGATCCCGATTCGGGAACGCCGTCTCGATGATCAGGTAACGCAGGTTCTCGACGCTGTTGACGATGCGCCAGAACTCGTCGTTAGGCCCGGTATCGCCGGAAAAGACCAGCCCTGCCCGCTCGTTGAAGATGTGAAAGCCGAGTGCCGGCACCGTGTGGTTGGCCGGTATGCTGCGCACCGATCGACCGCCCACATTGACGGTCGTGTCGATGCCTATCGGCTCGAACACCATCCATGGTCGATCGTAATGAGGGATCTCGGTGAAGTCCGGCCAGATCACCCAGTTGAAGATATGCGTCTTCAGCGCAAGGATGGTCTCGGGCAGCGCATGGACGATCAGCGGCCGCGACCGAAGCCCCCCGACCGAATCGACCAGCAGCGGCAGCGCCGCGATGTGATCCAGGTGCGAATGGGTCAGGAACACGCGATCGATCGCCGCCAGTTCCTCGACGCTGAGATCCTCCACGCCCGTCCCCGCGTCGATCAGGATGTCGTGGTCGACGAGAAACGAAGTCGTGCGAGCACGCGCTCCGATCCCGCCGCTACATCCCAATACGCGCACCTGCATTGACCCGATCCTCGACTGGGATTGGCGGTGGCTCGTGCCCGCCGCTCATTGGCATCGTATCGTGAACCGCCAGCGAAGCCGGCGAGTACACCATCACGGGTTCGTTGCGACCGCTGACCTGGGCGTTGCCCAGCGCGCAGAAGCGGTGGCCCGTCGCCAGCGCGACCGTTGCCTCGCCGACGATGACCGCTGCGTCGTAGTGCTTGGTCAGCGCTTCGAAGCGAGAAGCCAGATTGACTGCGTCGCCGATCACCGTGTACGTGCGGCGCAGGCGCGAGCCCATGTCGCCGACGCGCACCACGCCGGTGTTGATGCCGATGCCGACTCGCATCAGCGGCAGGCCCTTGTCCTCGAAACCGCGATTGAGCCGCTGGACCTCCTCGAGCATCGACAGCGCGGCGGCGACTGCGTGGTCGGCGTGCTGTGCGTCCTCCAGAGGCGCGCCCCAGAAGGCCATGACCGCGTCGCCGATGTACTTGTCGACCGTCCCGCCATAGCGATGCACGACCTCGGTCATGCCGGTGAGGAAAGCGTTGATGTATTCGCGCAATCGCTCCGGCGGCATGGTTTCGGCGATTCGCGTGAAGCCCCGGATGTCGACGAACAGGATCGTCAGTTCGCGGTTCTCGCTGCCGGCGAGTGCGAACTTCGCAGGGTCCCGGACCATCCGCTCGACCAGCGCCGGCGATACGTATTCACCGAACAGGTTCGCCACCGCGCGCCGCCGCCGTCCCTCGACGAAGTAGCCGACGGTCAGATTCAGCAGCAGCAGCGCCATCACCAGCACCAGCGCGGCCGACACGGGCATCGTCATGCCGAGATTGTTCCAGGCGATCGCCGCACAGCCCCACAGCGTCAGCGCAGCGACTGCGCTGAAGGCGACCGCGCCGAGAGCACCCAGCGCAGGAAGGCCCAGTGACAGCAACGTGCCGACGAGTAACACGGCTGTGATCCCGAGAGCGGCCGACGAGGCCGATCGGCTCTTGAACAGCACGCTGCCCGAGCCGCCTGGCGCCATTGCGTCAAGCGCGCCAGC
>DAONCJ010000744.1:0-2257 GCA_035401985.1 Burkholderiaceae bacterium
CCGCAATGCGAGCGTGCGCTGGGTTGATGAACAGCGGGCGCTCGAGCCCCTGATCCTCAGCCAGTTGGATTTCCTCATGCGCAACGGTGTTCGCAGCCACGACTTCCGGGTCGATGCTGTGCTTCCGGAGGGCTGGGGCGATCGCCTGCAACTGGTCGGCCGTTTCCGGCGCCCGCTGCTGGCGGGCAAGCCGGGTCGCTGGATGGACTGGCAGGGCCAGGTGTTTGCGAACTTTGCGCGGGTGGAGATCGCCCGAATCTTCCCCAACTTCAGTCTGGGCGAAGGGGTTGCCCTGCAGAGAGGTCGGGGCGCGCTGCGGATCTGGGCGGACATCAGCAAGGGGGAGTGGATCGGGGGCGTTGCCGACGTCGCGCTGGTGGACGCGGCCGCCCGCCTGGGCGCGGGCCTGGAGGCGCTGGAGTTCCTGACACTGACCGGCCGGATTGGCGCCCGCGCGCCGGTGGGCGGATTCGAGATCCAGACCGAAGGCCTGCAATTCCAGACGCGCGACGGGCTGCTCTGGCCGGGTGGCAACCTGCTGTTCTCGCATTCCGCTGCCCAGGGGCGGGCACCGGCGCGCAGCGAGTTGCGTGCCGACCGGCTGGACCTTGCCGCCGTCAGCCAGATTGCGGGGCGTCTGCCGCTGGCCACGGCAACCCATGCGCTGATCAGCGGGCATCCGGTCAAGGGTCTGGTCGAGACCGTGCAGGCGCGTTGGCAGGGCGAGACGGCCCAGCCCGAAACCTACGAACTTCGTGCGAAGATTTCCGGGCTGGATGTCCGGTCGGCACATGCAATGGACGGTGGCGCCGCAAAGACGGGCGTCACGTCAACCGTCAGCGACTGGCCGGGTGTGCAGGGGGCCACGCTCGAGGTCGACATGAATCAGACCGGCGGCAAAGGGCGGCTGGTGATCGCGCGCGGGGCCTTGTTTTTTCCCGGCGCTTTCGAGGACCCTTTGATTCCCGTCGAAACGCTGGCCGGGGATGCGCAGTGGCAGGTCAAGGGCGACAGCATCGAAGTGCGCCAGCTGAGTGTCCGGTTTGCCAATTCCGATGCGCAAGGCGAGCTTTCCGGCAGCTGGCGCACCAGCGATCGGGCCGGAGCGGCGCGCTTTCCTGGTGTGATTGATCTCAAGGGCTCGTTCGGCCGCGCGGACGGCGCGCGGGTTCACCGCTATCTTCCCCTGGGTATCCCCGCCGACGTGCGCCACTACGTGCGCGATTCGGTGCTCAAAGGTGAGGTCAACGATCTGCTGGTCAGGATCAAGGGGGATCTGAACGACATTCCCTTCGCGGACCCGCGATCGGGTGAGTTCCGGTTCGCCGGGAAGGTGCGCAACCTGGACTATGCCTACGTGCCGCCGGGGCTGCAGCCGCAGGGCCAGACGCCCTGGCCGATGCTGACCAGCCTCACCGGCGAACTGGTCTTCGACCGCGCCAGCATGCGGGTGATCGGTGCCAGCGCACGCATGGTGCAAGCCGAAGGGTTGCAGCTCAGCCGGATCGAAGCACAGATTCCCGACTTCATGAACACGACCACCGTCGTTGTCAGCGCGGACATTCGTGGACCGGCCCCCTCGCTGCTTACCGTGGTGAACAAATCCCCCATCAGCCAGATGACCGGAGACGCTTTGTCCCATGCTTCGGTCAATGGCGAGGCGACAGGCAGGTTCCGTTTGCAGCTTCCCTTGGCGACGCTGGAGCGTTCGAAAGTGCAGGGCACTGTGACGCTGGCGGGCAACGACGTCCGCATGACACCCGACACGCCCCTGATGGCCAAGGCGCGCGGGCTCGTCACGTTTTCCGACAGTGGGTTCCAGATCATCGGAGGGCAGGCCCGCATGCTCGGTGGCGACCTGCGCCTGGAGGGTGGGACGCGAGCCGGCGCCACGGGTGCCGAGTCGGTGGTTCTCCTGCGGGCGCAAGGCACGGTCACGGCCGACGGGCTGCGCCAGGCGACGGAGCTGGGCTTCTTTTCGCGGCTGGCCCGCCATGCAACCGGAGGCACCGCCTATTCCGGAAGCCTGGGGTTTCGCGATGGCGTGCCCGAGCTGATGCTTTCGAGCAACCTGCAGGGGCTGGGTCTGAACCTGCCCCTGCCGCTTGGAAAGGCGGCTGACACAGTGCTGCCCCTTCGTTACGAGAACACGCTGATCGCGCGGCCTGCGGCTTCAGGCCCGGCTTCGAAGCAGGACCAGTTGCTGGTGGAGCTCGGACGCCTGGCCTCACTCACCTTTGTGCGCGACCTGTCGGGC
>DAONCJ010000745.1:0-2256 GCA_035401985.1 Burkholderiaceae bacterium
CGCCGCGCGCGAGGCGGTCGAACGAGCGCCAGGTCTTCACGAAGCTGTCGCCCGGTTCACGGCGGTCGTGCACCTGGTGCAGTTCGATCACTTCCTTCGGACCCGTGGAGGCCGGTGCGGGGGCGTCCAGCAGACCGAGATGCGCCAGCGTGCGATGGATGGCCTGGTAGGCCACTTCGGGGGCGCTCGGGTCGGCGTGATTGCCGCATTCGAGCGTGACCGCGCAGCCGCCGCGCGAGCGCATGAACTCGGTCGTGCCGATCCCGTAGGCGACGCTGTCATTGATCGCCGAGCCGGTGACGCCGCTGCGCTTGCGCGCCGCGACGCCCGCCGCGAAGGCCGTCATCCAGCCATGCACGACCCGCCGTGGTCCCAGCACCGCCGCGAGCGATTCTTCGTCGGCCGCCCGCGCGAACGGCTCGAGATCGCCGCTATTGTCCGGCGGACCGATGAATGCGAACGCCTCGCCCTGCGACGAGAACGAATGCAGGTCGAGCAGCACGTCGTGGGCCGACAGCATCGGCGCCAGGTGGTTGGCGATCCGGTCCTCGGCGGTTTCGGGCGAGATGACCTCTCGGAAGTCGCGATTGAGATTGCGGTCGCCTTCACGCTGGCCGCGGGCATAGGCGACCGGATTGGCGACCGGCACGAGCGTGATCGTGCCGCGGCTGATCGCCAGCGCGCCTGACGCGAACTCGGCGATGACGCGGCGGATCGCCTGCGTGCCGCAGGTTTCATTGCCATGGACGGCGCCCAGCACGATCAGCCGGGGGCCGCGCGCCAGCGAACGGTATTGGATGGATTCGATGATGGTCATGAGACGGGATTGTAGTGGGCCCGCAGCACCGCGAGCGTCAGGCCGCCGGCCACCAGGCCCCAGAACGCCGAGCCGATGCCGGCCATGCTCAGGCCCGAGGCGGTGACGAGAAAGGTGACCAGTGCCGGCTCGCGGTCGCGCTCGGAGGCGGTCGCCTGGGCCAGGCCGTTGCCGATCGTGCCGAGCAGCGCGATGCCGGCGATACCTGCCACCAGCTCGCGCGGAAAGGCCGCGAACACGGCGGCGACGGTGGCGCCCGCCAGCCCGATGATCAGATAGAAGATGCCGGCCGACACGGCGGCCGTGTAGCGGCGCTGCGGGTCTTCGTGAGCCTCGCGGCCCATGCAGATGGCGGCGGTGATCGCCGCCAGGTTGAGCGCGAAGGCGCCGAACGGCGCCAGCAGCAGGTTGACCACGCCGATCCAGCCCAGCGCCGGCGAGATCGGTGTGGCGTAGCCGGCCGCGCGGATGACGGCGACCCCCGGCACGTTCTGCGAGGCCATCGTGACGGCGAACAGCGGCACGGCCACGCCGACCAGGGCGCCCAGCGAGAACTGTGGCGTCGTCCATACCGGCTGCGCCCATTGAAGTTGCACCGCCTGCATCTGGATCAGCCCCTGCGCGGCGGCCACGGCGATGCCCGCGGCAAACGCGCCGATCACCGCATAGCGCGGCACCAGGCGACGCCCGGCCAGGTAGACCACGAACATGCCGGCCACCAGCCAGAACTGCGACTTCAGCGAGATGAACGCATCGAGCCCGAAGCGCAGCAGCACGCCGGCCAGCATCCCCGAGGCGATCGCGACCGGAATGCGGTTCATCAGCCGCTCGAACACGCCCGAGAAGCCGGCCACCGTCATCAGCAGGGCGGACACCAGGAAGGCGCCGATCGCCTCGGGCAGCGTGGCGCTGGCCCCGGCGCCGATCAGCAGTGCCGCGCCCGGGGTCGACCAGGCGGTGACCACCGGCGTGCGCCAGCGCAATGACAAGCCGATGCAGGTGATCGCCATGCCCAGGCCCAGCGCCCACATCCACGAGCCGATCTGCGCTGCATTGGCGCCCATGGCCGCGGCGCCCTGGAACACGATCACCGCCGAACTGGTGAAGCCGACCAGCACGGTGACGAACCCGGCGACCACCGTCGACAGCGAAAAATCTCCCAGCCGCATCAGTTCCCGCCTGGCGCGCGCGTCGGGCCGGCTCAGAAGGTGCCCGGCACCAGGACCTTGGAATCGATCTCGCGCAGGTCGCGCTTGCCGCAGAACGCCATCGTCAGATCGAGCTCGTTGGCGATGATCTGCAGTGCCCGGGTCACGCCCGCTTCGCCCATCGCCCCCAGTCCATAGAGGAACGAACGGCCGATGTAGGTGCCGCGCGCGCCCAGGGCGATCGCCTTGAGCACATCCTGGCCGCTGCGGATGCCGCCGTCCATGTGCACT
>DAONCJ010000746.1:0-2248 GCA_035401985.1 Burkholderiaceae bacterium
GCCCAAGGGCGTCGAACTGACGCATCGCAACCTGTGCACCAACACCGAGGAAACCGGCCGGGAGATCGGATTCGACGGACCGCAGCATGTGATGTTCAACGCGCTGCCGCCATTCCACATCGCCGGCGTCGGCCTGACCCTGCTGACGCTGGGCCGCGGCGGCCAGTCGATCTGCATGCCGGAGTTCGACCCGGCACGGCTGATCGAGGGCATTGCCCGCCACCGGGTGACCCACCTGTTCCTGGTGCCGGCGATGATCCTGGCGCTGATCAACACGCCCGGTGTCGAGCAGGGCGACTACGCAAGCCTGCAGTCGATCTCGTACGGCGCGTCGCCGATCAGTGAAAGCGTCCTCGTCGCGGCCACCCGAATTTTCGGCTGCGGATTCATGC
Organism: Burkholderiaceae bacterium; assembly: GCA_035401985.1. Classification (GTDB taxonomy): domain Bacteria; phylum Pseudomonadota; class Gammaproteobacteria; order Burkholderiales; family Burkholderiaceae_E; genus Quisquiliibacterium. The sequence goes on from DAONCJ010000746.1 coordinate 393, forward strand.
AGCTCTACGGGCTGACCGAAACCACCGGCGCAGTCGTGTATCTGCCCCCCGCCGATCACGACCCAAGCGGACCGCGCGCTCATCTGATGCGGGCGGCAGGCCGTGCCGGCCGCCTGGTGGGTCTGCGCATCGTCGACAACGCCAGCGGCCGCGACGTGCCAGAGGGTGCCGTCGGCGAGGTATGGGTCCGCTCGCCGCAGAACATGCGCGGGTACTGGCGCAGTCCGCAGGCCACGGCCCAGGCCTTTCCGGAAGGCCGCGACGCCGCGGGCGGCTGGTTTCGCACCGGGGACGCCGGCACGCTGCGCGACGGTTACCTGTTCATCCAGGACCGGATCAAGGACATGATCATCTCTGGCGGCGAGAACATCTATCCCGCCGAGGTCGAGAACGCCCTGATGAAGCACCCGGCCGTGGCCGATGGCGCGGTGATCGGCGTCCCGGACGAGCGCTGGGGCGAGACCGTCAAGGCCTGCGTGGTGCTGCGCCCCGGAGCCCAGGCCAGCGAGCGCGACATCATCGATTTCCTGCGCGAGCGCATCGCCCATTTCAAGTGTCCGCGCAGCGTCGATTTCTGCGACACGCTGCCACGCAACCCAAGCGGCAAGCTCCTCAAGTACGTGCTGCGCGAACCCTACTGGCAGGGCCGCGATCGCGGCGTGGCCTGAGCCCGCCCTTCAAACTTCCGAGAAACCATGACCGACGACCTGCTGCTGACCGAGAAACATCCCGACGGCTATGCCGTGCTCACGATGAACCGCCCCGGCGCGATGAACGCCCTGTCCAGCGGACTGCGGCGCGCGCTCGCCGAGGCAATCGACCGACTTGAAGCCGACCCCGAGGTGCGGGTGCTGATCCTGACCGGCGCCGGCCGCGCATTCACCGCCGGTCTGGACCTCAAGGAACTGGGTGTGAGCGGCCTGAGCACCACGCGCAGCGGCGCGGGCGCCGGTGGCGCTTCGATGCAGGACGCCGTGCAGGTCGGCGATCCGGTGCGCTCGCTGGCGCGCTTCAGCGGTCCGGTGATCGGCGCCATCAACGGGCCGGCCATCACCGGCGGGTTCGAACTTGCGCTGGCCTGCGACGTGCTGCTCGCGTCGCCGCAGGCACGCTTCGCCGACACCCACGCCCGGGTCGGCGTGATGCCCGGCTGGGGGCTGTCCCAGAAGCTGAGCCGCGTGATCGGCATCTACCGGGCCAAAGAGTTGTCGCTGACCGGCAATTTCCTGTCCGCCGAACAGGCGCTGGCCTGGGGCCTGGTCAACCGGGTGGTGCCTGCCGACGAACTGCTGCCGCAGGCACGTGCCCTGGCGCGCGACATGCTGTCGGTGATTCCGTCGATGCTCGTCTCGTACAAGCGGGTGATCGACGACGGATATGCCGCCTCGTTCGGCGAGGGCATGCGCATCGAGCGTGAACGGGCCGATGCCGCCAACGGCGCGGTGCGCGCCGAAGACATCGAGCAGCGCCGAGAGGCGGTGCGCGCACGCGCCCACGATCAGCGAGGGTGATGCGGCGCTTGCGGCCTGTCCGGCGCGGGGTGCCGGTCGGGCCCCATCGACCGCTTCAGCAAGCTACTTGAGCGACAGGTCGACCCGCGAAGCACTGGCGCCCGCGGCGACCCCCTCGGAGCCCAGGCGCGGGGCCACGATGAACATCCGCTCGCCCGCGATGGCGCCCTGGGTGGCGAGCCACTCCTTGGCTGCCTGCGCGCGGGCGATGGCCAGTTCCGGAAGCTCCTGCGCCCCAAGCGCGGTATTGGCCAGCAGCAGCCTTTCCATCTCCGATACAGGCACTTCGGCAAGTGCCCCCGCCGGCGTGCGTGGCCGCGCGAATTCGGCAGCCCGGTAAGCCGC
>DAONCJ010000747.1:0-2247 GCA_035401985.1 Burkholderiaceae bacterium
AAACCGCTCGATGTGACCGCCTTCCACACCCTGGTCAAGACCGCCAACGAGGTCATCCGCCGGCATGAGCAGCAGTTGCACGCCCAGCTCAACCGCAATGTCACCGTGCGCACCGACGACGGACGCCGCATCCGTGTCGCCTTGGCCATCGTTCCGGACGACGAAGGTGCCACCGCCTCGCTGTCTGCCGAGGATGAATTCGGGGAAGAACTGGCGCGGGTGGCCGTCTCGCCGGCATTTGCCCTGAATGCGCGCAGCGCGCAGGCCTGGATCGCTTCCGGCTTTGCTCGGCCTGCTTGACCGTGCCTGGCCGCGGCGCCTGCAGCTTCTGTCGCCCGTTCCCGCAAGCGCCATCGCGGCATGGCGCAAGCCCGGCAACTGACCGAGCTTTGTCAGAGCCGATAGATCTCGCCGAACTTCGCCTCCAGATAGTCCAGCAGCGGCGCTTCGGTCGGCGCAAAGCCGCATGCCCGTTCGATGACCTCGGCCGGCCGATACAGGCTGCCGCTGCGGTGGACCTTGTCCCGCAGCCAGGCGGTCGCCGGTCCGGTCTGACCTTGCGCGAGCTTGTCGTCCAGTGCCGGCAAGTCCTTGCGCAGCGACTGGTGCAGGCAGCCCGCATAGACATTGCCCAGGCTGTAGGTCGGGAAGTAGCCGAACAGGCCGATGGACCAGTGCACGTCCTGCAGCATGCCATGCGAGGGCTTGTCGACCGGCATGCCGAAGTCATGCGCAAAGCGCTGGTTCCACGCGTCCTCCAGATCCCGCGCAGCGAGTTCTCCGCCGACCAGCGCACGCTCCAGATCGAAGCGCATCATGACGTGCAGGTTGTAGTGCACCTCGTCAGCCTCGGTTCGTACATGGCCTGGCTGGACACGATTCACGGTCGCGTAGAAGTCCTCCGGCGAACGCACCTCGAAGTGATCGAACTGCGCGTCCATGCGGCTCCAGAGCCAGGACGTGAAGTGCCGCGAGCGGCCCAGCTGGTTCTCGTAGATCCGGCTCTGGCTTTCGTGCACGCCCATGGAGGCCCCCTGCCCCATCGGCGTGAACAGGTATTGCGCGTCAATGCCCTGCTCGTAGCAGGCGTGGCCTGTTTCGTGGATCGTCGAATAGAGGCAGTTGAAAGGGTCGCGCTCGACCACGCGGGTCGTGATGCGCACGTCGCTGCCCGATCCGGACGAAAACGGATGCACGGCGAGATCGAGCCGGCCGCGCGTCCAGTCATAGCCGAAGGCGCCCGCCACCTCGCGCGCCAGCGCCAGTTGCGCGGCCTGGGGATAGTTCCCCTGCAGCGCTGCGGGCTGCACGCCGGAGCCCATCACACGTTCCCGCAGCGCCACCAGGCGCGGCCGCATGCGGTCGAACATGGCGCCGATGCCTGCCGCAGTGGCCCCTGGCTCGTAGCCATCGAGCAAGGCGTCGTAGGCATCGATGCCGAATCCACCTTCCGACAGCGCCTGCCCCTCTTCACGCCTGAGGCGAAGCACCTGCTCCAGCGTCGGCAGAAACCGCGCCACGTCGTCGTGGGCCCTTGCATCCGCCCAGATGCCCTGCGCCACCGACGTGACACGCGCAATCTCGGTCGCAAGCCGCGCAGGAATGCAGGCACTGCGCTTGAATGTGCGCGCAATCAGCGCCAGCGCCCGCTGCCCGGCCGCGTCGGGCGCTTCTGCCTGCGCCAGCCATTCGCTGATCCGCGGGTCGGTGCGGCGGGCGTGCAGCAAGCCTTCGATCACCCCCGACTCCTCACCACGCTGCTCGGCTGCGCCCCGCGGCATCATGACCTCCTGGTCCCACCCGAGGCGGCCGGCAATCTGCGCCAAGGCCTCGGTTTCGCGATTGAAGGCCATAAGGTCGGTGAATACAGTCATGGGTTCTCGGGTCATATTTCGGATGGGCCATTCAACCCCAAGCGCCGCGCCGGCGCAAGTGTTCGTCGCGTCCGTGGATTGGTGGTAGCCTCGCGATCCGTACGGTTTCACGATATGGCTAATTCAAAGGCTTTCATGCAATTCTCTCGAAGCACTCTCCGGATGTCGCCTTTTTCAACACCTCTGTTGGCAATAGCTTCAATCGCCATCAGCGTGGCCTTCAGCGTGATCCTTCGGGTGCAGGCGGTCAGCGATGCCGCCTTCGGCCCGGACCTGATGCGCTGGATGCTGCTGATCGCCGGTCTGCTGTCGCTGCTGGTCGCCGCCGGCCTGGTGATCACCCAGCGCGACTACAAGCGGCTGCTGGCCTACT
>DAONCJ010000748.1:0-2245 GCA_035401985.1 Burkholderiaceae bacterium
CTACACCAATGCAGGCTGGATGGTGGCGGTGTCCTCCGGTTATCAGAACACCACCGGCACCGGTCATATCTGGCTGCTCGATCCTCGCAACGGCAATGTGATCAAGCGGCTTGACGTGCCCGACAACGGCGGCGCATCCGCGGCCAATCCCATCGGTCTGGCAAGCATGGAGGTGTTCTTCCAGAGCGATCGCGAGCAACTGGTCCAGCAGCTCTACGCCACCGACCTGCGCGGCAATGTATGGCGCTTCGACCTGTCGGCTGCCGCCGTCGCCAGCTGGCCGACCAACGCGACCAAGATTGCCGCGGTCGGTGCGCCGATCACCTCCGCTCCGGCGGTCGCGGTCAATCCGCGCGACCGCTCCGAACGCTGGGTCTACTTCGGCACCGGCCAGGTGCTGTCCACGGCCGATCTCAGTTCCGGCGCGGTCCGTACCTTCTATGCGGTGAAGGACGGTGGCCCATCGATTCCGGGCACGTTTGCCACGCCGGTGTCGCGCTCCGATCTGGAACCGGTCACACCCAGCGGCACGGCGCCGCAGGGTGCGGCAGTCAAGGGCTGGTACATGGACATGACGGCAGGCGGCGGCGGACAGATCGCGATCTCGCCTCATGTGGCGCGCGGCGTCGTGATGTGGGCGGCTACCGTGCCCTCGACCGATCCATGCACGCCGGGTGCGACTGCGGTGTTCTATGCAAGGGAGATGGGCGCTGCCACGAACCGGATTGCCAACGGCAGCCTGTATGTGACGATGAACGCACCGGTGACCAAGCTTCAGGTGGCGCAGAGCACCCAGGCGGCGGGCGGCACCAGCACCCAGCGCAAGCAGCTGCTGATCGCATCGACATCGGGTTCGGACATCGTTGTCGACGTCAACCTTCGGGTGGTGCTGACCGGCGGGCGCAGCAACCTGCGGTTCGTCACGTCGCAGTAGCAGGGAAGCGATCCCTGCGCCGGCCGCTCGTGCGGCCGGCAGCAAAGCTACACTTGTCGCTCCGATCCCATCGAGCAGACAAGTCATGCACGCGATCGACGAAACACACTCCTCCGACCTCGTGAGCTGGCTGGCCAGCGCCAACCAGCCGGGCACGGATTTCCCGCTTCAGAACCTGCCCCACGGGGTGTTTCGCCGCCGGGGCGATTCGGTCTCATGGCGTGGCGGCGTGGCCGTCGGCGATCAGGTGCTGGACATGGCGGCGGCGCACGCGGCCGGACTCTTCACCGGCGAGGCAACCCGGGCGGCGGAGCTCGCCGGTGCACCCGAACTCAACGGCCTGATGGCGTTGGGACCGCCCGCCTGGCAGGCGCTGCGGCTCGCGCTGTCGCGTGGGCTGCGCGAGGGCGCGCCCGATCAGGTTCGCTGGCAGGCCTGCCTGATACCGCTGGCGCAGATCGAGATGACGGTGCCTGCCCGGATCGGCGACTACACCGACATGTATGCCTCGATCCATCATGCGGGCAACGTCGGAAGGCTGTTCCGTCCCGACAACCCGCTGATGCCGAACTTCAAGTGGCTGCCGATCGGCTATCACGGCCGGGTCAGCTCGATCGGCGTGTCGGGGCAGAGCTTTCCGCGGCCCCGCGGCCAGATCCTTCCGCCGGGTGCCACCGAGCCCGTCTTCAGCGCCTGCAGGCGTCTGGACTATGAGCTGGAACTGGGCATCTGGGTCGGTCAGGGCAATGCCCAGGGCGAAGCGGTGCCGCTGGCCGATGTCGATCGCCATCTGTTCGGGCTGTGCCTGCTCAACGACTGGTCGGCGCGCGACATCCAGACCTGGGAGTACCAGCCCCTGGGGCCCTTTCTGGCCAAGAGCTTTGCCACGACCATCTCGCCGTGGATCGTGACCATGGCGGCGCTGGCTCCTTATCGTGAACAATGGTCGCGGCCTGATGGCGATCCGCAGCCATTGCCCTACCTGGACGATCCGGCCATCCGCGAACGCGGCGCCTTCGATGTCACGATCGAGTCGTGGCTCGAATCCGCGGCGATGCGTACTTCGGGCCGCGGCCCCGCCCGGTTGTCGCGCTCGAGCTTCAAGCATTCGTACTGGACCGTCGGGCAGATGGTGGCGCACCACACCGTCAGCGGCTGCAACCTTCAGCCGGGCGATCTGATCGGCACCGGCACCCAGTCGGGCCCGGGCGAGGGCGAGGCCGGAGCGCTGATCGAGCAGTCGGTCGGCGGCGCGCAGCCGGTGAGCCTTGGCAACGGCGAGCGCCGCAGCTTCCTCGAGGATGACGACAC
>DAONCJ010000749.1:0-2241 GCA_035401985.1 Burkholderiaceae bacterium
CGACATGGACGGCGAGGCCGTCTTTCGCGCTGCCAGCCAGTTCCATGCGGTGCGCATGGCCAGTGTCAAGGCCTGCGCCGTCTATGACTATGTCATTTCCCCGACGGCGCCGATGCCGGCCTTCCCGGCCGAATTGCCCTCTCCCACCAACGACCCTCTGCACCCGCTGGAACACATCGGCTTCACCGTGCCCTACAACATGTCGGAACAGCCGGCCGCATCAATCAACTGCGGCTATACCTCGGCCGGCTTGCCCATCGGGCTGCAGATCGCCGGTCATCGCTTTGACGATCTGGGTGTCCTGCAGGTTGCGCGTGCCTTCGAGCTGATCCGCGACGTGCAGCGTCCGTGGCCGCAACCGCCCGGCCCCTGAGGCCGGGGCGCGGGACCGCTTGGCTCAGACGTCAGCTGCCGGCCGTACCAGACGGGTCTGGTCGTAGACCGGCTGGGGCGGCATGTCCGTCAGGTGCGCGGTATCGGCCCAGCTGACGATTTCGACCCGCTGCCCGTCCGTGCGCACCCGGTTGATCCCGGCGTTCGGGATGTCGCACTGGCGCGGTCCACCCAGCGGCTGCCCGTTCGCAATGCGGTACAGGATGTCGAGCACGCCACCGTGCGTGACAACCACCAGCGTCTCGCCGGCATGGCGTTGCGCCAGGCCCGCCATGGCGCCCAGCACCCGTGCCTGGAATTGCCGCTGGCTCTCGCCACCCGGCGGGGCATAGTCCGGGTCGAAGGCCAGCCATCGCTCCCAGATGGCAGGATGCTGTTGCTGGATATCGGGGACGCTCATGCCGTCGATCAGCCCGAAGGCCTGCTCCCGCAGCGCCACATCGCCCACACTGGGCAACCGCAGGCGCTCAGCCGCGGGCCCGGCCGTCTGCAGGGTGCGTGTCAGGTCGCTGCTGTACAGCCGATGGACGGGCTCGCTGGCCAGTCGCACGCCCAGCCGGCGCGCCTGCTCGTGTCCGGTGGCGTTGAGCGGCACGTCGACCTGTCCCTGAAACCGCAGTTCGCGGTTCCAGTCGGTTTCGCCGTGGCGAATGAGCAGCAGTTCGAGCATGGCCGGATTATCGGGCAAGCGTTTCGTCCACCCGGTTGCGGCGCCCATTTGCTCCTGTTTTTGTAGCTGAATGTGACCAAAATACGCTGGTTTTGCGTCACTATCTTCAAGAATTCGGCTTGGACAGTTCCCGAAACCCTGCGGCACCGCCGCCGAATTGTCGTGCGCCTGTCGGCCGGCGCCCTGATGCCTGCAGGGCTGCTGGAGCGGCGCCGCGCGAACGAGTGGCCAAGCCCCTAAAATCAATCGGTGACCCTCCCACTCAACGCCGACCTGCATTGCCACTCCGTCGTCTCAGACGGCACCCTCACCCCTGAAGCGCTGGCAGCCCGCGCGCGGGTCAACGGCGTCGAGCTGTGGGCGCTGACCGACCACGATGAGATCGGCGGACAGCACCGCGCGATGGCTGCGGCCAAGGCCGAAGGCATGAAATACCTCACCGGCACCGAAATCTCGGTGAGCTTTGCCGGACAGACGGTGCACATCGTGGGCCTGGGATTCGATGCAGACCATGCCGGACTGCGCCAGGGCCTGGCGCGCACCCGCGGCGGGCGCGGCGAGCGGGCCCAGGAAATGTCCGACGGGCTGGCCAAGGTGGGCATCCGCGACGCCTACGAGGGGGCGCTCAGGTTCGTCGGGAACCCGGAGTTGATCTCCCGCACCCACTTTGCCCGTTTCCTGGTCGAAACCGGTGTGTGCAAGGACACCAGCGAGGTGTTCCGCAAATTCCTGACCGAGGGCAAGCCCGGCTTCGTGCCGCATCGCTGGGCCACCCTGCGCGATGCGGTCACCTGGATCGGCGACGCCGGCGGCCTGGCGGTCATCGCGCACCCGGCGCGCTATGGCTTCACGCCCAACGAAGAGTATGCGCTGTTCACCGAGTTCATCGCCCATGGCGGACGCGGGGTCGAGGTGGTCACTGGCAGTCATTCCTCGCAGGAAGCGGTGACGTACGCCGGCATGGCGCGGGAGTTCGGTCTGGCCGCCTCGCGCGGCAGCGACTTCCACAGCCCGGATGAAAGCCGCATCGACCTCGGCACGCTGCCCAGCCTGCCTGCGGAACTCACGCCAGTCTGGGACCTGCTGGCGGACCGCATCCAGTGAAGGCCGGGCGTGTCGGGCCGAACGCCGGGGTCCGCCGGGTCGAACCGCCGCCTCTGGCAACTTAAACTCACCCC
>DAONCJ010000750.1:0-2239 GCA_035401985.1 Burkholderiaceae bacterium
GCTGCTCACCTTGAGATCGAGCATTTCCCCGCAGATTGAAGATGTGGATGTCAGAGAACTCATCCACGAAGGTCTTGCGCAGACCATCGGTCGAATTTCCGTCAATCCAGCCGCCATCGGTGACGAAGCCAATGATCCCCTCATCCTTGATCCGATCTGATGCCCAGCGAAACGCGCGAATATAGGAGTTGTACAGACTGTTCTTGTTCGTTGCCTTCGAATGCGCTGCATAGGTTGCGCCTATCCGGCCATCGAGCAGCGCGTAGCTCAGGTTCTGGTTGTTGTCGTTCGCGTTGTCCTGTCCGACAGAGTAGGGCGGGTTGCCCACGATGACGCGGATGTCGCGCGCCTTCTGTCGGTCGGCACGCTCGTGGTTCTCGGGCAAGCCCTCGTCGATGTCGCCGTTCTGAGGCTCGCTCATCTGGAATGTGTCGGTCAGCACGATGCCGGGGAACGGCTCGTAGTCCTGCCCGGTGACACGATGGAACGACTCTTCGATGTTGATGGCGGCGATGTAGTAGGCCAGCAGCACGATCTCGTTGGCGTGCAGCTCGTGACGGTACTTGTAGGGCAGCTTGTCGGCCGGGATCAGGCCGGTTTCGATCAACCGCACCGGGAAGGTGCCGGTGCCAGTGAACGGATCAAGGATGTGGACGTTCTTGTCAGCGAGGCGGGTGCCGAAGTGCTCTTGCAGGGCCGCATCCGCGCTGTGCAAGATGAAGTCCACGATCTCGACCGGCGTGTACACGATGCCCAGCCGCTCGACCATGCGCGGGAAGGCGGTCTTGAAGAACTTGTCGTACAGCTCGACGATGATCTTCTGCCGCCCCTTGGGGTCGGTGATGCCAGAAGCACGCTCGCGCACACTGGCATAGAACCCTTGCAGCGTCTCGTGCTCCTTGTCCAGCGCCTGCGCCTCAAGGATGTCCATGATCTTTTGCATGGACTGCGACACGGGGTTCTTGCTGGTGAAGGCGTAGCCCTCGAACAGCGCATCAAACACCGGCTTGGTGATGATGTGCTGTGCCAGCATCTCCACGGCGTCGTTCTGACTGACGCTCGGGTTCAGGTTCTTGCGAACACCCTTGAGGAACTCGTCAAAGGCCTTCTTGCCCTTGCTGTGCGGCTTTTCCAGTAGCGCGCGAATGCGCATCTGGTGGCGGTCGGCGATCTCGGCAATGTCCTTGGCCCAGTCTTCCCAGTAGCGGCGGTTGCCGCACTTGTTGACGATCTTGGCGAACATGGCGTCTTGCCACTTGCCCAGCTCCACCGGATCGAACGAAAACCCAAGCTGCTCGGGCAAGCGATCGGTCTTTTCATTGCCAGCGCCGACGCCGATGACGTTCACCACGCCGTTGCTCTTGCCCATCAGGTCGATGGTGGCGAACTGCTTATCAAGCCGGTCATCGTGGGCGCGCAGGGCGTTGAGCACTTGCCAGACCACGCGGTATTTCTTGTTGTCGTCCAGCGCGGCCTCGGGGGAGGTGTCCTTGCGGATGCCGATGGGCAGGATCACATAGCCGTACTTCTTCCGGCCTGCCGGGTCTTTGCGCATCACGCGGCCGACCGACTGCACCACGTCCACCACCGAGTCGCGCGGGTTCAGGAAGATCGCGGCATCGAGCGCGGGCACGTCCACACCCTCAGACAAGCATCGCGCGTTGGTGAGGATGCGGCACACCGGCTCTTCCTTGCCGATGTTGCCCTTGAGCCATGACAGCCGCTGATTCCGCTCGACCACGTTCATCGTGCCGTCAACATGCTTGGCTTCCAGCGCAGGCAGGTAGTCGATCTGGTCGCCGAGGTCGTTGGATACCTTCTCGAATTCGGCAGTCAGCAGCTTGGAGTGCTTGATCGACTGGGCAAAGGCGATGGCTGTGCGCATGGGCTGCGGGTCGCCGCTGATGTCCATGCCATCCTCGGCCGCGACGTGCTTGCCCAAACCGTTCCAGCAGCCGACCACCTTCACCGCGTCATCCAGCTTGAGTTCGTCGCCGCTATCGGCGATCCGCTGATTCAGCACCTGACTGACGTGCAGCTCATCGACGGCGATCACCAGCACCTTGTAGTCGGAGAGCAGGTCGCGCCGCACAGCCTCGTCAAAGCGCAGGCGGTGAAAAACGGGGCCGAAGGTGGACACATCGTCCATCGAGTAGACCTGCACATTCGACTCTTCGGCCTTGGTCTTGCTGGCCTCGGCGTAGATGCGCGGGGTGGCGGTCATGTAAAGCCGCTTTTT
>DAONCJ010000751.1:0-2230 GCA_035401985.1 Burkholderiaceae bacterium
CCCTCGCGCAGGGCCGTCGCCAGTGCATCCTGGTCGATCAGCGGGCCCCGGCTCGTGTTGATGATCAGCGCGGTGCGCTTCATCCGCTGCAGCCGGTCGCGGTTGACCAGGTGATGGTTTTCCGGGGTCAAGGGACAGTGCAGCGAGATGACATCGCCTTGCGCAAACGCTTCGTCCAGCGACACCGATGCGATCTCGAGACCGCCAAGCTTGTCGGGCGTCGGGAAATACGGATCGTGTGCGATCAGCCGCATGCCCATCGCCGCCGCGATGCGTCCGAAGGCCAGTCCTATCCGGCCCAGTCCGATCAGCGCCAGCGTGCGGCCGTTGAGTTCGAACATCGGACGGCGGGCAAAGCACCAGTCCGGATTGCGGGTCCACTCGCCTTCGCGCACTGCGCGTTCGTGAACGGTCAGGCCGCGCACGAATTCGAGCATCATCGCCGCCGCATGCTGCGCAACCGAGTCGGTGCCGTAGGTGGGGATGTTCGTGACCGTCACACCCTGCTCGCTGGCCGCCTTCAGATCGACCACGTTGTAGCCGGTCGCCAGCACGCCGATGTAGCGCAGCGACGGCAATCGGGCCAGCGTTGCGCGCGACATCGGCGTCTTGTTCAGCAGCACGCAGCCCGCGCCGTCGGCTCGGGCGACGACCTCGGATTCGGCGGTCCGGTCATGGAGCTCCAGCGAGCCCATGCCGGCAAAGGGCGACCAGTCGAGGTCGCCGGGATTCAGGGCATGGCCATCGAGGACGATGATGCGTTCAGTCATGTGGGCGGCCTCGGCAGTGTGGGGCGAAAGGGGATGCGATGCCGGTCCATGGTAGCAAAGTGGACGGTGCAGACAGCCGGCGTGCGCCGGTCTGGCCGCCGCTGGCGCGCGCCGTTCACGCGAGTTGCGAAACCCGCAATGCAGCGATGCATTGTGGCGACGCGGGCGGGCCGGTAGAGTCGGCCGGACCCCCTGATGGAGTCCCGCTCATGGCCACCGGCAAACCGAACAAACCGCTGGGCAGCGTCGTGCCCCCCGTCGACAACTGGCTGGCACGCCAGTCCCCCGAGGAGATCCTCGAGCCGGATCTGCCGATCGTCGATCCGCATCATCACCTGTGGGACAGGGCAAAGCACCGGTACCTGCTCGATGAACTGCTCGCCGACACAGGCAGCGGCCACAAGGTGACCGCCACCGTGTTCGTCGACTGCATGGCCTTCTATCGCGAGGACGGCCCGGACGCGATGAAGCCGGTGGGCGAGACCGAGTTCGCCAACGGCGTGGCGGCCATGGCGGCCAGCGGCGTGTACGGCGATACGCGGGCGTGCGCGGCGATCGTCAGCCATGCCGACCTCACTCGAGGTGCAGCGGCGCGCGAAGTGCTCGAAGCGCAGGCGCGTGCGGGCAATGGGCGCTTCAGGGGCATCCGCCACGCCGGCGGCTGGAACGCCAGCGACGACATTCCGAACAGCCACACCAATCCGCCCAAAGGCCTGTATGCCGACGCGCGGTTTCGCGAGGGGTTTGCCCAGCTCGCGCCGCTGGGCCTGTCCTTCGAGGCCTGGCAGTACCACCCGCAATTGCCGGAGGTGATCGACCTGGCCCGCGCGTTTCCGCAGACCTCGATGATCCTGAACCACGTCGGCGGGCCGCTGGGGATCGGGCCCTACGCCGGCCGGAACGAACAGACCTTTGCCGACTGGAAGCGCGACATGACCGAACTGGCGCGCTGCCCGAATGTCACGGTCAAGCTCGGGGGGTTGGGCATGCGCATCGGCGTGTTCGATTTCCACACGCGCGAGACCCCGCCCACGTCGCAGCAGATCGCCGCTGCCTGGCAGCCGTGGATCGACACCTGCATCGAAGCCTATGGCGCCGATCGCTGCATGTTCGAGAGCAACTTCCCTGTCGACAAGATCACGTCCGGGTATGCGGTGCTCTGGAACGCGTTCAAGCGGATGGCGGCTGGCGCGTCGGCCGCGCAGAGGGCCGATCTGTTCAGCGGGACGGCCAGCCGCGTCTACCGGATCTGAAACTGCCGCTGAGCCGCCGTCCAATGGCACGCCGTTGTATGGTCTGCCGTCGAGCCTGCACCGGCGAATGTCGGCCCGCGGCAGAGCCGCGCCTTCATTCGTAGCGCAGCGCGTCGATCGGCAGCAGCCGCGACGCCTTGCGCGCCGGATAGAAGCCGAAGAAGATCCCGACCGCACCCGCGAATCCGACGGCCAGCACGATGCTGT
>DAONCJ010000752.1:0-2229 GCA_035401985.1 Burkholderiaceae bacterium
CCTGCGCCCGCTGGCCGTGTCGACCACCGCCCGCCTGACCGAACTGCCCGACGTGCCGACCGTGGCGGAGACCTTCCCTGGCTTCGAGGCTGTCACCTGGGCGGTGTTCTGCGTCAATGCCGGCACTCCGCCCGCCAACACGGCCCGGCTGGCCGAAGCGATCAATCGGGTGACGGCCATGCCGGCGGTGCGCGAGCGGCTGCTGGCCGCGGGCACCCAGCCGGTCGGCGACAGCACGCCCGCCAGCAGCCGAAGCTACTGGCTGGCCGAACACGCCAAATGGCGCGACGTCATCCGGACCGTGGGGATCAAGCTTGAGTGAAGACAAGGCTGCGCGGCCGCTGGCCGGCCTGACCCTGTTGGAGAGCAATGCCGCCGTGTCGCCGATGGCGCTGCGCCTGGCCAACTCCTTTGCCGGTCGGCTGTTCGCCGACCTTGGCGCCCGGGTGATCAAGCTCGAGCCCGCCACCGGCGATCCGGTTCGCAACGCACCCCCGACGCTGCCCGCATCAGCCTCCGGGGCTCCTGCCGCCAGCGCGCTGTTCGAATTCCTGAACTGCGGCAAAGTCACGCTGCGCATGCCTGCCGATCCGGGCCCGGCGCTGCAGACACTGCTGACGGGCAAAGTCGACGGTCTGCTTGCCGAGGCGGGGGATCCGGCACTCGCGCTGGCGCGCAAATTCGGCATCCCGTCGCTGGAACTCAGCGGATTTTCGGCGCAGGCCCATGGCGATGCGGCGGCTGTGCCGTTCTCCGAGTTCACGGTCCTGGCGTTTTCCGGAATGCTGGACATGGTGGGGGATCCGGCGCGCGAGCCGCTTCGTCTCGGGGGACACCAGCCGTCCTATGCCGCCGGCATGTCCGGCTTCACGGCGCTGATGGCGCTGCTGCTGGGGCGCGAGCAGGGTCTGCCGGTGGACCATGCCCGGGTGTCGCTAGTGGAGACGATGCTCTGGGTGAACTGGAAGGCAATCTCGGGCGCGCAGGCCCAGGGCAAGGCGCCGACACGCCGGGGCGCGCAGGCCGAGTTCCAGGTGCTGCGCTGCCGCGATGGCTGGGTTGCGCTTGTGTTCACTGTCACGCAGTTCGATGCCGTGCTCGCGCTGCTCGATGATCCACGCCTTCGCGAGCCGAAGTTCGCCACGCGCGAGTCGCGGATGCGCCACGGCGAGGAGATGCGCGCGCTGCTCGCTCCCTGGTTCGCGGAGCGCACGCGCGTGGACATCTATGCGCAGGCGCAGGCCCGCGGCGTGCCGCTCGGTCCGGTGTTCGATCCCTCCGAACTGCTGGCCGACCCGCAGCATCTGGCGCGCGAGTTCATCGCGAACATGCCGCATCCCCGGCTGGGCCCGCTTCGCATGCCGCGACTGCCGGTGCTCTGGGGCGACAAGGGCTTTGACCCGGTCGCCCTGCGCGAAAGTGCGCTGGACAGTGCAATGGCGGCGCTGCGCCCATGACACGAAACCTTCCGCTCACCGGTGTGCGCGTGATCGACTTCGGCCAGCTCACCGCGGGGGCCAACACATCGGCCATGCTCGCCGACCTGGGCGCCGACGTGATCAAGATCGAATCGCCGGCCAACCTCGACCTGTTTCGCGCCATCGGTGCGCCGGACCGTGGCGCCGACTGGTGGAACCGGTCGCCACCGTTTCGATTCAGCAATCGCAACAAGCGCAGCATCGCGCTCGACCTGAAGTCTGCCGAGGGGCTTGCGCAGGTGCGCGAGCTGATCGCCCGATCCGACGTGGTGGTCGAGAACTTCCGGCGCGGTGTGCTCGAGCGACTGGGCCTCGACTACGCCAGACTGCGCGAACTCAATCCGCGCGTCGTGCTGGCCTCGATATCGAGTCAGGGCGAGACGGGTCCGAACCGCCTGCACGCCTCGTTCGGATCGACGCTCGACGCCACGGGGGGTTTGGCCGCCCTGACCGGCTATGCCGAGGGCGATCCGCAGATCAGCGGCAGCGACGTCAATTATCCCGACCAGGTGGTGTCGCTGATTTCCGCCGGCCTGATCCTGGCTGCTTTGAAACAGGTGCGCAGCAGCGGGCAGGGCACCCGGCTCGACATTTCGCAGCGCGAGATCGTCAGTTTCCTGATCGGTGAAGAGATCGTCGCGGCCGGTGCCGACCCCGCCCGCCAGACACAGCGCGCCGGCAACCGCGAAGCCGGTGTCCTGCTGCAGGACTGCTTTCGCTGCGCCGATGGCCGATGGCTCGCACTCAGTGT
>DAONCJ010000753.1:0-2220 GCA_035401985.1 Burkholderiaceae bacterium
CTGCTGCGGCTGGCCGACATCCGCATGCAGGACAGCGCCCTGGGCACGGCAGCCGTGAACGATGATCCGCGCTGGGCCATCTTCGCCCGCATGTTCTCGGTGTTCTTCCTGGCGGCGGCGGCCGGACTGACGGTGATGAGCCAGGCGGCGGGCATCATCCAGGCCTATGGCGGCAAGACGCTGATGGCGCTCGGGGCGACCACCTTCATCACCGGCGCGATCGCCGCCGCCCGGATCGCGGGGGGCTGGCTGGTGGACCGGTTCGCGGTGCCGCAGGTCGCTGTCTTTGCGCACCTGTTCTCGCTGACCGGCGCGATCCTGCTCAGCGTGTGGCCGGGTCCCTGGGTCGCCATTCCGGCGCTGACGATGATCGGCATGGGTTATGGCTTCATCTCGGGCACGACCGCGGGCGCGATCGCCCAGTACTGGCACAGGAATTCCTTCGGGCGCGTGGCGAGCCAGCTGTACATCGCCTGGTGCGTCGCCGCGGTCAGCCTGCCGATCCTGGCGGGGTGGCTTTACGACCGCACGCAGGGTTACGGCACAGCGGTGCTGATTGCCGCGGGCGGCAACGTCCTGGGCGCGATCATCGCCTGGGGCCTGCCCGACGGCCGCCGGCGGGCCGCAGTCTCGGGCGCCTGAGCATTGGCCGCCATGACGCCACCCGCATCGGTCCAGCTCGTCACGGGCGCTGCAGGGTTCATCGGCCAGGCACTGGCACAGGCGTTGAAGGCCGATCCGGGTTGCGGCATCGAAGGTCTGGTGCTCACCGACCGAACCCTGGGCGAGCCGGCGGGAATGGCCGGGGACATTGCCGACCCGGACCACCGGGCACGCCTCTTCACCAGGCCGGTCGGTCGCCTGTTTCATTTCGCCGGCATCGTCAGCGGCGCGGCCGAAGCCGATTTCGAGGGCGGCCTGCGGGTCAACCTCGAAGCCACCCTGGCCCTGCTGGAATGCTGCCGTCGGCAGGTGCTGGCGGGCGGCCCGCTGGTGCGCTTCGTCTATGCCAGCTCGATCGCGGTGTTCGGTGTTCCGCTGCCGTCGCGGATCGACGACCAGACGCCCGCGTTGCCGACACTGAGCTATGGCGCCCACAAGCGGGTGATCGAACTGCTGATCGACGACTACACCCGTCGTGGCTTCGTCGATGGTCGCGCGCTGCGCCTGCCCGGCGTGGTGGTGCGCCCGGCGCTGCCCAATGGCGCATTGTCGGGATTCAACAGCGATCTGATCCGCGAGCCGCTGGCCGGCCGCCCGTACCTCTGCCCGGTCGGGCCGCAGGCAAGCACCTGGGTGTGTTCGCGCGCCCGCGTGATCGAAAACCTGCTGCGCATCGCCGCGCTGCCCGGCGACGCGATCGGGCCGGTGCGCACCGTCAACGCGCCGGCGCTGTCGGTCAGCGTCGCGCAGATCCGCGATGCGCTGGCGGCCGTCGATCCGGCCGCGCCGGCGCGGGTTCAATTCGCCGCATCGCCGCCGCCCGAGCTGACCGCCCAGTTCGGCGCCTGGCCGCTCGACTGCTCGTTCGAGCGGGCCAGGGCACTCGGCCTGCGCGCCGACTCCGACCTGACGGCTCTGCTGCGCGATGCCCTGTCGCTTTCCATATCCGACCTTCCGCCCTGAGGGCGGGACCCTTTGATTGTCTTTTCGGAGATCTGCCATGCTCGATCGAGTCGACCGAATGCTGATCGCGGTTCGCAGCCGCACGCTGGCTGCCACCACGTTTTCCACGATGCTCGGTGCCCAGCCCGACCGTGACGGCCACAGCGCCTGCCTGAACGCCCACCGTCTGGTGATGCGCGTCGGCGAGAGCGAACTCGAGCTGTGCGAACCCGCCGGTCCGGGTCCGGTGCAGGAATTCATCGACCGCTGGGGCGAAGGCCTGCTGGCCGCCGGTTATGCCTCGTCGCGTTTCGACGAACTGGCCGCGCATCTGGACGAACTCGGCGTGCCGATGGCGCGCGAGGACGGCCGACTGCACCTGCCGGGCACCAGCACTTTCGGATTCCCGATGGTGATCTCGCCCCTCGTCGAGCGGCCGCGGGTCGGCCCGGTCAGCTTCTTCTACGAGGCGACCAACACGCTGGACACCGACTGGCGCGTGGTCGCCGAGCGCTATGCGACGATGTTCAATCTCGACCCCAGCCGGTTCTCGGCGATCGCCAGCAAGCGCTTCGGCTACGAGGGCACGCTGACCCTGTTCGATCCGCCGGCGCG
>DAONCJ010000754.1:0-2212 GCA_035401985.1 Burkholderiaceae bacterium
TGCAGGGCAAGACGATTCTCGTGCACGGAGGTGCGGGTGCTGTCGGTTTCTATGCGATTCAGGTGGCCAGGCTGGCCGGCGCAGCACGCGTGGTTGCCACCGTCAGCCGGGACGTTCAGGCGCGTCAGGCCCTCGCGGCGGGCGCCCATGACGTGATCAACTATCGCCAGGAAGATGTCGGCGCGCGGATGCGCGAGATCACAGGCGAGGCGCAGTGTGTCGACCGGGTGATCGAGGTGGCCTTCGGCCAGAACCTGCCGGTCAATCTGCCGATGATGCGGCCCGGCGGGGTGATCGCCACCTATGCTTCGGACGCCGTGCCGGACCCGGTCATTCCGTTCTGGCCGATGCTGGCCAAGGACCTGACCGTGCGCTTCGTGCTGGTCTATGCGATGTCGCAGGCGGCCCATGACGACGCCGCAGCCTTCATCACCTCGGCCTTGTCAGGCGGGGAATTGAAGCACCAGTACCACGAGCGCTTCGCGATGCGCGACTGCGCCCTGGCCCACGAAGCGACCGAAAGCATGACCGCGGTCGGCAAGGTGCTGGTGAAGATCGACTAGTCTGGCGCGCCGGCGGGCCGGCACGCCGGCGTGGCTACTCGATGACGGCGACGACCTGGCCTTCCTTGACCGGGTCGCCCTCGGCGACGCGGATCTCGACCACGCGCCCGGCGCGCGGGCTGGCGACCGGAATCTCCATCTTCATGGACTCGATGATCAGGATCGTGTCGTCGGCACCGACCTGCGTGCCTGAGGCAGCCTCGATCTTCCAGACCGAGCCGCTCACTTCGCTCAATACCTGAACTCGCGCCATCGACGATCTCCTGCGGGCCAGCGCCCTGTGAATGGAAGCGACATGATAGTCGCAGCGGCAGGCGGCGGCGCCCGGGCGGGGACCGATTACCTCGCCGGGGGCGGGCGCCAGTCCCTGATCCGCCCGGACTGTGTCAGTCGAGATACTGCGGCGGATCGAAATCGTGCGCCCAGTCGTTGTCGGGCCTCGGCGTTTTGGCGAGCCATTCGTCGATCAGGCGGACGTGCTCGGCCTCCTCGGTCTCCATCTCGCGCGCGGCCGCCCGGATCTCGTCGCTGGCCGCCGTGCGTGCGACCTCGCCGTAGAACTGATGCGCCCGCTCTTCGTTGGCGCGCGCGATCTTCAGCGCATGCCAGGGCGTCATCAGGTAGTGCAGCTCGGTATGGTCACCGGTCTCGGGCCGCTCGGGCCCGAGCCACCGGTAGTCGCCCGAGGCGGCCGATGGCGCCTGTGTCCAACCCATCGCCGCCAGAATCTGATTCGCATGCAGCTGTTCGATGCGCGCCAGCCGGCTGAACAACTCGGCGACTTCGCGGTTGTTGTGCGTGACCATCACATCGGAAAACTCGGCATAGCGCTCGCTGGCCTCGAGCTCCATCGCGTAGGCATGCGCCATCAGGTCCTGAACATTGCGGACATCGCTCACAGTGCGAACCCTTTCTCGAGATCGGAGGGTGCCCCGCGGCCCTGGCCGATCGGCGGCGCATACACCTTGCGGTCGCCGCGATACAGCACGCCGATGTTGAATCCGTCGTCCGACAGCAGCCTGCGGCTGGCCAGCACCGCATCGTCGGTCGCCGCGACCGGGGCGGGCCGCACGATCTTGCGCCAGTCGCGCTGCTCGGGGCGGAAGGTGACGCAGGGCGAGAGGATCTCGACGAACGAGAAGCCGGGCGTGCGGATCGCGTCGGCGATGATGTCCGCCGTGCCGTTGGGATCGCCCGAAAAGGCACGGGCCACGAAATTGGCGCCGGCCGCCAGCGCGATCACCAGCGGATGAAACACGCGAAGCCCGGTGCCGTGCGGCGACAGCTTGGACTCCCAGTCGGGCTCGGTCGTCGGCGAAGGCTGCCCCTTGGTCATGCCATACACATGGTTGTCCATCACCAGATAGGTCATGTCGACGTTGCGCCGGCAGGCGTGGATGAAGTGATTGCCGCCGATCGAATAGCCGTCGCCATCGCCCCCCGTCACGACCACCGTGAGATCGGGTCGTGCGAGCTTCAGGCCCGTGCCCGCCGCCAGGGCCCGACCGTGCACGCCGTGAAAGCCGTAAGTGTCGGTGTAGGCAGGGATCCGCGAAGAGCAGCCGATGCCGGACACGACGCCGATGCGGTGCGGCTCGAGCTGCAGCGCCGCAAAGGCCTTGGTGAGCGACTGAAGCACCGAAAAGTCG
>DAONCJ010000755.1:0-2198 GCA_035401985.1 Burkholderiaceae bacterium
GCGCCCCAGGGCACGGCCCCATCAGGCGCGGGACGGGGCTGCGCGTCGAAGGCTTCGTGGCCCAGTCCCGGGTCCATGCCGTAGCGGGTGACCATCTCGCGCGCAATGTCGGTGGCCTTGGCGAGATCGTCGGCCGCGCCGGTCGACAGTTCGCCCAGCACCAGCACCTCGGCGGCGCGCCCGCCCAGCAGCACGGCGATCTTGCGCTGCAGTTCGGCGCGCGTCATCAGGTAGCGGTCCTCGGTCGGGCGCTGGATCGTGTAGCCCAGCGCGCCGATGCCGCGCGGGATGATCGACACCTTGTGAACCGGATCGCCGCCGGCCTGCGACAGGGCGACGAGCGCATGACCCATCTCGTGATAAGCCACCGCCCGGCGTTCCCGGGGATTGAGCACCCGGCTGCGCCGCTCCAGGCCCGCCACCAGCCGTTCGACCGCCACCGTGAAGTCGGCCTGCGTCACCACATCGGCCTTGCGGCGCGTCGCGGCCAGCGCGGCTTCGTTGACCAGATTGGCCAGGTCGGCGCCGGTGAAGCCGGTGGTGATCGCGGCGATCTCGTCCAGCCGGATTTCGGGCGCGAGCGTGACCTTGCGGACATGGACCTTCAGGATGTCGGCGCGGCCCTTCTTGTCGGGGCGGTCGACCAGCACCTGGCGGTCGAAGCGGCCGGCACGCAGCAGCGCGGTGTCGAGAATTTCCGGCCGGTTGGTCGCGGCCAGGATGATCAGGCCGGCCGAGGTGTCGAAGCCGTCCATCTCGACCAGCAGCTGGTTGAGCGTCTGCTCTTTTTCGTCATGACCGCCCAGGCCGGGGAAGGCGCCGCGCGCACGACCCAGGGCGTCGAGCTCGTCGATGAAGATGATCGCGGGCGCCTTCAACCGGGCCTGCTCGAACAGGTCGCGCACGCGCGCGGCCCCGACGCCGACGAACATCTCGACGAACTCACTGCCCGAGATCGAGAAGAAGGCCACGCCCGCTTCGCCTGCCACCGCGCGTGCCAGCAGGGTCTTGCCCGTGCCGGGCGGGCCGACCAGCAGCACCCCCTTGGGGATGTGCGCCCCCAGGCGGCCGTACTCCTGCGGATGACGCAGGAAGTCGACCACTTCTTCGAGTTCGGCCTTGGCCTCGTCGACACCGGCCACGTCGGCGAAGGTGACGCCGGTGTCAGCCTGCACATGGACCTTGGCGCGGCTCTTGCCGATCGACATCAGGCCGCCGAGTCCGCCGCCCTGGCGTTCCGCGATCCGCCGGAACAGGAAGTACCACAGGGCGAAGAACACCAGGACCGGCACGATCCATGACGCCAGCTCGCGCAGCCAGGTGCTTTCGACCACCCGGGTGTAGGGCACGTTGTACTTCTCGAGCCGGGCCGCCAGGTCGGGTTCGACACGGGTGGCGATGAGCACGCTCTTGCCGCCGTCCGGCGACTTGAGCCGGCCGGTGATGGTGCGGTCGGAGACCACGACCTCAGCAATGCGGCCCTCGGCCAGCGCCTCTTCGAAGGCGCTGTATGGCACCGATTCGAACTGCTGCGCGCCCTGCCAGAGGCTCTGCACGAAGGCCAGCAGCAGCAGTGCGACCAGCCAGTAGCCGAGGTTCCAGGTGTGGCGCTTGTCGATCATGGCGCAGGATCCGGTGAAGGCGTCGCTGTTGTCCCGAAGCCGCCTGCCGCGTGATCGTGCGGCGCGACGGCGAACCGGTTCAGTCGGCCTGCACGCCGACGGAACGCACGATCCGGCCCCATTGTCCGGCTTCGGCGCGCACGAACGCGGCGAAGGCATCGGGTCCCATGGAGGTGTACTTCAGGCCCTCGTTTTGCAGCTTCGTCTGGATCTCCGCCGAGCGCATGATCCGGTCGGTCTCGGCGGCGAGCCGGGCCAGCAGCGGCTCCGGCGTGCCGGCCGCGGCGAACAGGCCGATCCAGTTGCGCGCAGGCACGCCCTTGACGCCGGCTTCCTCGAGCGTCGGCACCGCCGGCAGCGCGGCCGATCGGCTCGTGCCTAGCGTCGCCAGGGCGGTCAGCTTCCCGCTGCGGATGTAGGGCAGAGCGGTCTGCATCGTCGCGAACGAAAGGCCGACCTGTCCGGCCATCAGATCGGTCAGTGCAGGTGCGTTGCCCTTGTAGGGAACGTGCACGATCGCGGCGTCGGTGGCCGACTTGAACAGTTCACCGGTGAGATGGCTCGTGGACCCGGGCC
>DAONCJ010000756.1:0-2187 GCA_035401985.1 Burkholderiaceae bacterium
CGCGAAGGTAACCGGCGAAGAGGCTGTGATACCGGTAGCTGCCGGGCTCGCCTTCGATCGGCGCCAGAAACAGATTCGCTGCGTGCAGCTGCTCCAGCTTCTCGGCACTGCCGGTGCCCCGCATCAGCGCATCGCACAGCGGTGCGTGGACATGGCGCAGGATGCTGGTCCGCAACAGAAAGCCGCGCACCGAAGGCGGCAGCGCCGCGAGCACGTCGTCGGCCAGATAGTCGCCCAGTCCCTGATCTGTCCCCGAGAAACGTGCGACGAATTCGCTGCGGGCCTCACTGCGCTCGAGTGCCACCGAGGCCAGCCAGAGGGCGGCAACCCAGCCCTCGGTCTTGCGATGAAGGCGCGACAGGTCCTCGACCGGCAGCAGCAGATGGCGCCGGGCACTGAGGAACTCGATCGTTTCGGCAAGGCTGAAGCGCAGGCTGTCGGCGTCGATCTCGAGCAGTTGGCCGCGGGCCCGCAGCCTTCCCAGTCCCAGGCTCGGCAGCCCGCGCGAGCCGATCAGCAGCTGCCCGCCGCGCGGCAGGTGGTCGATGATCTGGCGGACCAGACCGAGCACTGCCGGCTCGTGGATGCATTCGAAGTCGTCGAGCACCAGTGCGAACGGCCTGTTCTGCGACGCCAGATCCTCGATGACTGCCTGCGCGAAGCGGGCACCGGCGGATGCGTCCACGTCAGCCGCTTCCGCCCGGGCCGTGGCGTCGCCGGTCATTGCGTCGATCGCCTGCGCAAGGCAGGCAAGGAACCGCGAGGGGTCGTTGTCTGCGGCGTCCAGGGTCAGCCAGCCGACGCTGATGTCACGTTCCTGGAAGCGCTCGCGCGCTTGCAGCAGAGCCGTCGTCTTGCCGAACCCGGCGGGCGCCCGCACCAGGACCACGCGCGCGCCGGCCGCCTGGCCGATGCGTTCCCAGACAGCCTCGCGAAGTACTTGCGCGTTCGAAGCCCCTGGCGGATTGAGCTTGGTGCTCAGCAGCCCGCGCGCGGCGCGCACGACGGGGCTGGCGAAGTGCACCAGTCGGGGTGGGGGCAGCGGGGCGGCGTGGCTCATGAGGGCGGTGGCCGCCCGCGCGTGGTGGAGGGGGCGTCGCGGATCGATTTTACGGGCTGACCGGGGAGACCGGCCGGCCCTTGAAGTGCGACGCCTGCCGGGCGAGTCGAGAATCGTCATTTCGGACGATTTGTCGGCCGGGCGACTGGCGCACCCTGTCGGCTCGGTACGGCTCGGTACGGCTCGGTACGGCTCGGTCCGGCTCGGCTCGGCGGGGCGTCGTGTCGCCTCGGAGCCGGAATATGAAACGCCAGGGGAAGTCGGCGATGACGCAGAGGTCGCCGCGGCGGCTGCTTGCCGCCACCCTGTGCACTTCGCACCCGAACGCCTGGAAGCGTCTGATGGTCAAACTCATCTTCTGCCTGCACCGTCGCCCGGAGCTCAGCCGCGAGGCCTTCCAGGCCTACTGGCGCGACAAGCATGCGCCGCTGGTGGCGTCCTTTGCTTCGGCGCTGGGCATCCGGCGCTATGTGCAATGCCATACGCTGGACGAATCCTCGTTCGCTGCGATGACCGCATCCCGCGGTTCATTGCCCGGTTACGACGGGGTTGCCGAACTCTGGTTCGACAGCCTGGAGCAATGTCTGGCCGCCCGAGGCCCCGATGCACGCGCGGCCGGCCGCGCGCTGCTCGAGGACGAGCGGCGCTTCATCGACCTGTCGCGTTCGCCGCTGTTCTTTGCGAGCGAACTGCCGGTCCATCCCCCGCCGGCCAGCGCGCCGTGATGTATCCCCTGCAAAGCCTTCCTACACCCTGAGGACACATTCCATGGACTTTTCGCTTCCCCCAGAGCTCGTGGCCTACCTGGCCGAACTCGACGAATTCATCGAGCGCGAGATCAAGCCGCTGCAAGCGCAGGACGACAACGAGCGCTTCTTCGATCACCGCCGCGAGTGGGCACGCACCGATTTCGAGAACGGCGGGCTGCCTCGCCATGAGTGGGAGGCGCTGCTGGCCGAGGCCAAGAGCCGCTCCGACAAGGCGGGCTACCTGCGATTTGCGCTGCCCAAGGAATACGGCGGCAAGGACGGCAGCAACCTGTGGATGGCGGTCATCCGCGAGCACTTCGCCGCGAAGGGTCTGGGGCTGACCGCCATCCACAGGTTGCTGCCGTCCTTGCCGCCGTA
>DAONCJ010000757.1:0-2178 GCA_035401985.1 Burkholderiaceae bacterium
CGATCCCCCCGATGACTGCCGACCTGCATTCGCCGACCTGCCCGATGGAGCCGCTGCCGGCGCCTCGCGACTACCCGCCGGCCGAAATGGCGGCCCGCGCGCTGCAGTTTCGCCAGGACATCGCCAGGCGGCGTTCGGTGCGCGACTTTCAGGATCGACCGATCCCGCGCGAGGTGGTCGAGCACTGCCTGATGGCCGCCGGCACCGCCCCCTCGGGCGCGAACCAGCAGCCCTGGCATTTCGCGGTGATCGGCGACCCGCTGCGCAAGCGGCGCATCCGCGAGGCGGCCGAGGCGGAGGAACGCGAGTTCTACGCCGGCCGCGCGCCGCAGGAATGGCTGGATGCGCTGGCTCCGCTGGGCACCGATCCGAACAAGCCGTTCCTCGAAGAGGCGCCGCTGCTGATTGCCATCTTTGCGCAGAAATACGGCGTGCGGCCCGATGGGCAGCGCTTCAGCCACTACTACGTCCCGGAATCGGTCGGGATCGCGACCGGATTCCTGATCGCGGCGCTGCACCACGCCGGCCTTGCGACGCTGACCCATACGCCCAGCCCGATGGGTTTCCTGAACGAGATCTGCGCGCGGCCGCGCTCCGAAAAGCCGACCATTCTGCTGGTCGTCGGCTACCCGAAGGCGGGCTGCCAGGTTCCCGTTCATGGCGGGCGGAAGAAGCCGTTGGCCGAAATCGCCTCCTGGCTGTAGGGGGCCCGTCCCCGGCGGGTCGGCACAGGCCCCCGACCCGCACATTGACCCGCAGTCGATCCTGACCAAGAATCGAGCCCCGCGGCAGTGTCGCCCCGGACATCAGTCGGACTCCACCTCATGCAGCGTCCCATCCCCTGTCTCTTCATGCGCGGCGGCACGTCGCGCGGGCCGTTCTTCAAGGCGAGCGACCTGCCGGCCGACACCGCGACACGCGATCGCGTGCTGCTGGCCGTGATGGGCTCGCCCGACAAGCGCCAGATCGACGGACTGGGCGGGGCCCATCCGCTCACCAGCAAGGTCGGCATCGTGTCCCGCGGCTCCAGGCCCGGGGTCGATCTGGATTTCCTGTTCGCGCAACTCCAGCCCGACAACGACACGGTCGACACCACGCCGAACTGCGGCAACATGCTGGCGGCGGTCGTGCCCTTCGCGCTGGAGACCGGCCTGGCGGTTGCCCAAGGGGACACGACCACGCTGCGGGTGCTGACGCTGAACACCGACATGCAGTGCGACATCACGGTGATGACGCCGGGCGGACGCGTCGAATACGACGGCGAAGCCCGCATCGACGGATCGCCGGGCACGAGTGCCCCGATCACCATCAACTTCCTGAACACCGCGGGCTCCGTCTGCTCGGGACTGCTGCCCACCGGCCGCGTGCGCGACGTGATCGACGGGGTGGAGGTCACCTGCATCGACAACGGCATGCCGCTGGTCATCTTCAAGGCGGCTGATGTCGGGCGCACCGGTTACGAGACCGTGGCCGAGCTCAATGGCGACACCGGACTGAAGGCACGCATCGAACGGCTGCGCATCGCCTGCGGCCATGCAATGGGCCTGGGCGACGTCAGTGCGCGCAACTACCCCAAGATGACGCTGATCGCGCCGCCCGTGCATGGCGGCAGCCTGAGCACCCGCAGCTTCATTCCGCATGTCTGCCATGACGCGATCGGCGTGCTGGCCGCCGTCACGGTGGGCACCGCCTGCGTGCTCGAGGGCTCGGTCGCCCATGCGATCGCGGTGATGCCCGCGGGCGAACTGAAGACGGTGTCGGTCGAGCATCCCACCGGAGAATTCAGTGTCGCTCTGCAGACCGA
Source organism: Burkholderiaceae bacterium (assembly GCA_035401985.1). Lineage (GTDB taxonomy): Bacteria > Pseudomonadota > Gammaproteobacteria > Burkholderiales > Burkholderiaceae_E > Quisquiliibacterium. Next base: position 1,805 of record DAONCJ010000757.1, read on the forward strand.
TCCCGCCAATCCCCAGTCGGTGACCAAGGCGGCGCTGCTGCGTACCGCGCGGCTGCTGATGAGCGGGCACACCTATGTTCAAGGCCATGTCTGGCCGGTCGTGGATTCCGCGGCCTTACCTGGAGTCACCTCACGATGATCATCGACTGTCACGGTCACTACACCACCGCGCCCGTCGCGCTGGACAACTGGCGCAACCGGCAGGTGGCCGGCATCCAGGACCCGGCACTGCGCCCGCGCGTGTCGGACCTGAAGATCAGCGACGACGAACTGCGCGAATCGATCGAGAGCAATCAGCTCAGGCTGATGCGCGAGCGCGGCAGCGATCTCACCATCTTCAGCCCGCGCGCCAGCTTCATGGCCCATCACATCGG
>DAONCJ010000758.1:0-2177 GCA_035401985.1 Burkholderiaceae bacterium
CGTCGAGGAACGCCGCCTGCTGGGTCGTCATTTCATCGTCGCGATAGCGGCGGATGCTGATCGGACCGGCATCGCCGTGGTAGCTGCGATCGCCGAAGTCGAGGTCGCGCTCGAGGCGATTGAAGGCCGGCAGCACACCCGTCCAGGTCCACTCCGGATTTCCCTGGCTGGCCCATTCGTCGTAGTCCTCGGGCATGCCGCGCAGGGCGATGGTGGTGTTGACGGCGCTCGATCCGCCGGTCACGCGGCCACGCGGAAAAGCCACGCTGCGCTCGCGCGTGGGCAGGTGACTCATGCCCCAGTCGTGCGCATGATAGGAATTGTTGTGGCTGTTCACGAGGTCGTGGGGCGTGTTCGCCAGATCGGGATAGTCCGGCCCTGCCTCGATCAGCAGCACGGTGCGCCGGGGATCCTCGCTGGCGCGAGCGGCGATGGCGCAACCGGCACTGCCGGCGCCGACGACGATGATGTCGTGCATGGGGATGAATCCTCCTGGCATCGAGTCTATGCGGTGGCCAGACCTTCATGTGGATCGCAATGGCCTGCGCCGGCTTGCGGGCGCGCAGCCGGGCCCCCTACACTTCGCCGACACCACAGAAATGGAAGCCTGACCATGTCCAACGACGTCCTTGCCCAGCTGGCGCCCACCGGAGTGCTGCGCGCCGGAATCAACATGGGCAATTTCCTGCTCGTCACTGGGCGCACCCCGCAGGGCGACCCCGATGGCTGCTCACCCGACATGGCGCGCGCCATCGCGGCGAAGCTGGGCGTGCCCTGCAAGCTGCTGCCCTACAAGACGCCGGGCGAACTGGGCGATGCCGTGGGCACCGGTGTCTGGGACATCTGCCTGATCGGCGCCGAGCCGCAGCGCGCCGAAAAAATCGCGTTCACCGCGGCCTATGTCGAAATCGAGTCGACCTACCTGGTGCCCGCAGGCTCGCCGATCCAGTCGATAGCCGATGTCGACAAGCCGGGCGTGCGGCTGGTGACCAGCGCACGCAGCGCGTACAGCTTGTGGCTCGAAAACAATATCAGGCACGCGACGCTGGTGATGGCCGAGGGCCTGGACGGCTCGTTCAACAAGTTCGTCGCTGAACGGGCCGATGCGCTGGCGGGCCTGCGCCCGCGCCTGCTGGAAGACGTGCAGAAGCTGCCCGGTGCCCGCATTCTCGAGGGCCAGTTCGCGGCGGTTCAGCAGGCGGTGGGGACGGCCAGGGGCAATGCGGCCGGGGCGGCCTTCCTGAGCGAATTCGTCGAAGAGGCCAAGCGCTCGGGCTTCGTCAAGGGCCTGATCGAGAAGCACGGCGTGGTGGGGCGATTGACGGTCGCCCCCTGAGGAGGCTTCGGCGACGGGCTTGCAGCGGCCGTTGAGTCAGTCCGTCGCAACCAGCGTCGTCGCTTCGCGGACGGTGTAGTGCCGCTGCGTGAGTTGTCCTTCGTGCTGGCCGAACTCGATCAGTTCATCCCCTCCGTCGCTTTCCATCAGGAAATGCTCGATGGGGCCGAGCAGCGTACGAAGCTCGTTGCTGTTGCACAGAGGCAGGTAGCCGCGCAGCACGCGCGGGTCGTAGTAGCGGAACATCACGCGCTTGCCATCCGGGAGCTGCGCACGAAGAAACGTCTTCAGGTGCAGCCTCAGTCGGAGCGGGTTCGGGACTCGCATGAGCACGCCCCAGCTGTTGCCCCATGCCTGTTCGAGCAGCAAAGCCGTCGCCGGCTTGCGCGGGCTCAGTTGCACCAGGTAAGGCGCGACGGCCTGCCATTGGGGAGAAAGTTCGCCTGCGAAGAGACAGCTGTGATCAAGGCCCGAGTCGCGCACAGCGGGGAAGATGCCGGGATCGCGTGCGCCGTCAAGCAGCGCCCAGATGGCGGGCGCCGGATTTGCGGTCTCCGGCCACAGGCACTGCGCCAGAGCCGGGAAGACGCTTGGCGTGCTCATCCGGCAGCCCGTTCGGCGGCGGCCAGCTTTTCGCATTCCTCGCAGAAGGGAACGCCGGACTTTGCCGCGGTGAGCAATGCCTGCACAGCCGCGTCGCCATCCATGGTCGGCGGAAAACCCGCCGGCACGCTCGTGTTCTGAGGCGCGGGAGCGGGAGCGGGACGAGGCGGCGCAATCGCCGTCGCCCGGTCGGAAAGCTTGGGTGCGGGCGGGTCTGCAGCTTGCTGGCCAGAGCGCA
>DAONCJ010000759.1:0-2177 GCA_035401985.1 Burkholderiaceae bacterium
ACCGGTAGCGAGTGCCGCCCCGGCTCCGGCTCCGGCGCCCGCTCCTGCCGCCGCGCCGTTCGTGGCCACTGCTGCAAGCACAGTGCCGGCCGAATCGGCTGCCCCTGCCGGCGCCGTGCCGCTGGCGACCCAGCCGGTCGGTCAGCCGACGCCCGTGCCGGACAAGACCGAGCTCGACTCGATCGTGTCCAGCGCCGGACTGCAGTGGGTGGAAACGAAGTCCAGGCAGTTGTCGCTCGATGACGGCATGGCGGACACGCCCGCGCCCCGCCCCGCCCGTGCGCGCAGGCAGCGCACGGTCGTTCAGGCCGAGCCGATGCAGCAGGTCGAAACCCGCCCGGGCGACGGGCAGGCCTGATCAAAGGGTGAAGGCGCCGCGCTGAAAAGGCGCGTCGTTCTCGATACGGGGCCGCGATGTCACCATCGCGGCCCTTTTTCATGGCACAACGGCACTGTCGGCAGTGCCTTGACCGAAGTTTGCCGGCGGGTTGTTAAGATTGGGTTCACCTTGGCGTCAGGACCATGACCGAGCGCATCATCCCCATTGCCGACACCCGTTACCAGCAGGAGATCCCGCACGTGCCCGCGAATGCGCCGGCAGCGACGGGCCTCCTCAGCGACCGGCGTGGCCGGCGGCTGCACGACCTGCGTATCTCCGTCACCGACCGCTGCAATTTTCGCTGCACCTACTGCATGCCGAAGTCCGTCTTCAGCAAGGACTACGCCTTCCTGCCGCAGAGTTCGCTGCTCAGCTTCGAGGAGATCGAGCGGCTGGTGCGCCTGTTCGTCGCCCACGGCGTCGAGAAGATCCGCCTCACCGGCGGCGAACCGCTGCTGCGCAAGGACCTCGAGCGCCTGATCGGAATGCTCTCGCAGGTGCGCACGCCGTCCGGTGAACCGCTGGACCTGACGCTGACGACCAATGCCTCGCTGCTCGCGCGCAAGGCTCGTACGCTGCGCGCGGCCGGCCTGAAGCGGGTCACCATCAGTCTGGATGCGCTCGACGAGACCACGTTCCGACGGATGAACGACGTCGACTTTCCTGTCAGCGATGTGCTGGCCGGCATCGAAGCGGCCGAGCTGGCGGGTCTGGCGCCGTTGAAGATCAACATGGTTGTCCAGCGCGGCGTCAACGATCACGAAATCGTGCCGATGGCCCGGCACTTCCGCGGCTCGGGACACATCGTCCGGTTCATCGAGTTCATGGACGTGGGTGCGTCGAACGGCTGGCGGATGGACGACGTGGTGCCCAGCGCCGAGGTGATCCGGCGCATCCACGAAGACCAGCCGCTGGTCACTCTTCAGCCGAACTACCCCGGCGAGGTGGCCGAGCGCTGGGCCTACGCGGATGGCAGCGGCGAGATCGGCGTCATCTCGTCGGTCACCCAGCCTTTCTGCGGCGACTGCTCGCGCGCGCGCCTGTCCACCGAAGGGCGCCTGTACACCTGTCTGTTCGCGACCGGCGGTCACGACCTGCGGGCCCTGATGCGCAGCGGTCATGACGATGCGGCGATATCGGCGGCCATCGGCCATCTGTGGGGACGCCGCGACGACCGCTACTCCGAGCAGCGCTCGCAGGACACCGCCGGATTGCGCAAGATCGAGATGTCCTACATTGGCGGCTGATCCCTTGCGAGCCCCGCGACTCACCCAGGCGGCTCGGCCCTCGACCTTCGAGGTCCAGGCGGTCAACGAACGCGGCGAAACGGTGCCCACCGCCATAGCCGGAGAGCATCCCCTCACGCTCTATCTGGACAAGCGCGAACTCGTCACGCTGATGACGCTCGGCGCGGCGCCCGAGCACCTTGCGATCGGCTATCTGCGCAATCAGCGGCTGCTCGATTCGGTCGATCAGATCGATTCGGTGCAGGTCGACTGGTCGAGCGCCGCGGCCGCCATCACCACCCGCTCGATGGCCGAACAGGGTGTCGCGCTATGGGATCGGGACGGCGAACGAGGACAGCTCGACGCGCGCATCGGCCGGCGCACCGTGACGACCGGCTGTGGTCAAGGCACGATGTTCGGCGACCTGATGGACTCGCTGGCCGACATCCGCCTGCCGGCCGGCGCGAGGCTGTCCCAGGAGGTGCTCTACACCGTGATGGACCGGGTGCGCCGGCATGAGTCGATCTACAAGGTGGCAGGCGCCGTTCACGGCTGCGCACTGTGCTCGAACG
>DAONCJ010000760.1:0-2176 GCA_035401985.1 Burkholderiaceae bacterium
GCTCGATGCTCTCGGCGATCGAACAGTTGATGTTGCGCTGGCTGAAGGCCTCGCTCGCCGCGCCGAAGACCACAATTTCGTCCGGATTGGACTTCAGCGCCGCCTCGAAGCCGGTCATGTTCGGCGTCAGCACCGAGTAGCGCACGCCGCTCTGGCGCTGGATGCCCGCCATGACCTCGGCGTTGTCCGCCATCTGCGGCACCCATTTCGGCGACACAAAGCTCGTGACCTCGATCTCTGTCAGACCGGCCGCCTGAAGCCGGTGCACGAGCTCGATCTTGACGGCCGCGGGCACTGGCTGCTTTTCATTCTGAAGGCCGTCGCGCGGGCCGACATCGACCAGTTTGACGCGGGAAGGGATGTTCATTTCGGTTTCCTCTAGGCTCGGTCGGCGCGGCGGTGCCCTCAATAGCCGCGCACGGGGTCAACGATACCGGCAATCGGCTCGCCCTGTTCCAGCGCCCGGATCTTGCCCGCAATCTGGGCGATGCTTTCGTCCCGCAGGGTCCGCGCCGAGGTATGGGGCGTGACCGCGATGCTGGGGTGGGTCCAGAACGGATGTCCGGCCGGCAGCGGCTCGGTGCGGAACACATCCAGCGTGGCCCCCGCCAGATGGCCTTCGTCCAGCAGCGCCAGCAGGTCTTCGTCCACCAGATGGGCGCCGCGCGCCACGTTGATCACACAGCCGCCGGGCTGCAGGCGCGATAGTGTCTCGCGACGCAGGATGTCCTGCGTGTCCGGTGTCAGCGGCAGCAGGTTGACCAGCACGCGGCTGGCCGCCAGGAAGTCGTTGAAGCCCTCCCGGCCCGAAAAGCCGCGCACACCATCCAGCGCCTTGGGGCTTCGGCTCCAGCCGTTGACCGGAAATTCGAACACCCGCAGCGCCTGGGCCACCCGTGACCCCAGCACACCCAGCCCCATCACCCCGACCGCAAAATCAGCCCGGCTTCGCGGCTTGCGGTACGACCAGCGGCCCTGCCGCACGTCGGCCTCGTAGCCATCGAACTCGCGAAAGTGCCGGATCACCGCGTGGCAGACGTATTCGGCCATCTGCACCGACATGCCGGCATCGTCCAGGCGCACCACCCGCGCCGTCGGCGGCAGGCGGAGTTTCAGCAGCGCATCAACTCCGGCGCCGATGTTGAACACGGCCCTGAGCCCCGGCTGCTCATCCAGGAAGGCCTGCGGCGGTGCCCAGACCACCGCATAGTCCGCAGCCGGCGCACCGGGCTCCCAGACGGCGACGTCCGCAGCGGGCAGCGCCGCCCGAAGGCCAGCGATCCAGGGCTCCGGTTTGGTGCCGGCACAGCAGAATAAGAGCTTCATGCCTCAATTCTGGCAGCGCGCCCGGCCGTCAGCATCCCACCGGCCATGGGACAGCGGGCCGGCGCGCTCAAGCGACGGCGAGCTTCAGCAGCTCCGCTCCTTCGGCCACCTGGTCGCCGGGCGCGTAAAGCAGTTCGGCCACGGTGCCGTCAGCTGGCGCAGCGATGGTGTGCTCCATCTTCATCGCATCCATCACCGCCAGCGCCTGCCCGGTGCGCACCTTGTCACCCACCTTGACCGCAAACGACACCACCTTGCCGGGCATCGGCGCGGTCAGGCGCCCGCCCTCGATCGCGGCCTCGCCCGCGTGGGCCAGGGCGTCGATCTCCACGATCTGCGTGGCACCGGCATCGCAGAAGACATGCACGGTCTCGCCGCGCTGCCAGGTCTGCACGGTCTGGCGCTGGCCCGCGAAGCGCAGTTCGATGCGCCCGCCCTCCAAGGCCAGGAACTGCAGCGGCCCGCTGGTTTCGCCCACGGTCAGGACCAGCACGCCATCGTGGCCGCTGACCAGCTGTGCAATCAGCCCTTCGCCCTTGAACTCGAAGTCGAAGCGCCGGTTGGCCGCGCCGTGCGAGCGCCAGCTGTCGCGGCGGCTGAACGGGTCGGCGCCCTCGCCAGCCCGCTCGGCCAGCAGCGTCTGCGCCACCGCGGCCGCGACAGCCAGCGGCAGCCCAACCTTCTCCTGCTTGAACAGCACCTCCGCTTCGCGCGGAATCAGGGCCGTGTCCAGATCGGCCTGGCTGAACGAGCGGCTGCCCACCACGTGGCGCAGAAACTGCACATTGGTTGCCAGCCCCACGATGCGGGTGGCCGCCAGTGCCGCGTCCAGCCGCGCCAGTGCCTGCTC
>DAONCJ010000761.1:0-2169 GCA_035401985.1 Burkholderiaceae bacterium
TGCCTCGACGATGGCAGCGGCGATGCGCTCGATGCGGTGCTCTGCGTCGTGCTGGCGGCCTGGGCCTGGCGGCGGCGGCACAGCGGCTGGGGGCTGCCGGCGGATCTCGATCCGCTCGAGGGGTGGATCGTCGGCGCCTAGCGCCGGCGAGTCTGCAGCCGGTCGGTCACTTCGCGAATGCCTTGCGCGATCCGTCGGCGAACACCTCGTCGTCGGCCGTCAAGCGTGCGCTCTCGTCGAACTCCCTGCGCCGGACCGGTCGTCCGTTGTCGTCGAAGGTCTGCTCCAGCCGCAGGGTGCCGCGCGCGTCGTAGCTTCGGTGCACGCCGAGCGCGCGCCCCCGTTCATCGCGCGCGCCGCTGAAGATGCGCACGCCCGCGTCATTGAACTGTTCGACCTGACCGACCCGGCGGCCGGCCTCGCGCAGCCACGTGATCCGCTCGCGCGGCTGGCCGTTCTGGTACCAGCTCGCTTCGCTGGCGCGCGCGCCGTCCTGCCACAGCGTCTCGGACACGCGGGTGCCCGATTCACTGAATTCACGTTCCGCCGTGCGCTCTCGGCGGGCCAGATCGCTGACCTGTTCGCGGCGCACCTTGCCGTTGGCGTGATGGGTCCGCTGGATGCGCTCGTTTCCCTCGGTCTGTTCGCTGCGCCCGATCGAGCCGTCGCGCTCGTACCAGGTGCCGGCGATCAGCGTGCCGCCCAGATAGCGCAGCCGTGCCGTCCGGGCGCCGTCGTCGCGGTAGGTCTCGGTCTCCACCGGCGCGCCGCCGAATCCGCAACGCTGGGCGTCGCCCTCGATCAGAGGCGCCGGTCCGCAGCGGAACTCGGCCAGCAGGCCGCGCGCGGTGAACTCGGCACGCGCCTGCTCGCGGCCTGTCTCGTCCGCATGCGACAGGGTGCGGATCCGCCCGTCGGGATGAAAAATCCGCATCAGGCCGATGCGTGTGCCGTCGCGATGGAAGCTTTCCTGCAGCAGTGCGCCGTTGCTGCCGAAGTTGCGCGCCCAGCCCTCGGTGTTGCCGCGGGCGTTGACCGTGCGTTCGCGTCGCGCGCCGTTGCCCTCGAAGAACCGCTCGATGCCGACGAAGGCGCCGTTGCGGATCTCCTTCTCGCGGGTCAGCCGGCCGCTGTCGCGCTCGCGGCAGCGGATCAGGCCGGTCAGACCGGCGGTGGTGCTGCCGTTGTCCAGGTTCACCGGCTTGCCATCGAGGTCGCAGCTCTGGAGTTGCGCCTGGGCGGTGCCACTGAGCACGCAGCACAGCGCAGCCCACAGGGCAGTCCACATGGCGGCCCGCACGTCGGGCAGAGTGGCTTTCGTCATCCGTTCATTCGCCGGTCATGGTCATCGGCGCAGGATAACGCGGCCCGTGCCTACACTGTTCGCCCGTCGTTCCCGCCTTCCTGCGCTTTGTGGCCGATCGCCCGACCGACCCCTTCCTGAACTGGTTCAAGGCCCGCGGATGGCGCCCCTTTCCCTTCCAGCGCGAGGTCTGGCGGGCCGCTGCAGCCGGCGAATCCGGGCTCGTGCACGCCAGCACGGGCACCGGCAAGACCTACGCTGCCTGGTTTGCCGCGGTGCGTCGCGCGCTGCGCACCGCTCCGCCGGCGGGCGCCAGCTTGCGCGCACTGTGGATCACGCCGATGCGCGCATTGGCAGCCGACACGGCGCGCGCGCTCGCCGCACCGCTCGCCGAGACAGCACCCGGCTGGGAGGTGGGCCTGCGCACCGGTGACACGTCGTCTGCGCAGCGCCAGCGGCAGTCGCGGCGCCTGCCGCCCGCGCTGGTGACCACCCCCGAGAGCCTGTCGCTGATGCTGTCGCGGCCCGGCGCGCCCACCGAGCTGGCTGGCCTGGCGATGGTGATCGTCGACGAATGGCACGAGCTGATCGGCAACAAGCGCGGCGTTCAGGTGCAGCTCGCACTGGCCCGTCTGCGGCGCTGGAACCCCGGACTGGTGGTCTGGGGGCTGTCGGCCACCCTGGGCAACCTGGACGACGCGATGGACGCGCTGACCGCATTCGATCCGGCAGATCCGGGCGCCGTGCGCGGCCGCATGGTGCGCGGCAGGATCCCCAAGGCCCTGCGCATCGACACCCTGATGCCTGCGCACGCCGGGCGCTTCCCGTGGGGCGGGCACCTCGGCACGCGGATGCTCGCGCCGGTG
>DAONCJ010000762.1:0-2153 GCA_035401985.1 Burkholderiaceae bacterium
CTGACGCATCGTCTCGAGCAGGCGTTGTCCTCACTGCGCCAGAATCCCCCGCCCGACCTCATCCTTGCCGATCTGCACCTGCCGGACGCGAACGGAACCGAGGTGATCTCAAGGCTGCGCCAGCAGCGCCCCGAGGCCCCGATCGCAGTGTTCTCGGCCCAGGCCGACGCGCCCACCATCCTGCGCTGCCTGGAAGCCGGCGCGATCGGCTACATCCCCAAGACGCACAGCGGCGACGCGGTCATCAACGCCCTGCGTCTCATCACCTCGGGCTGCCCGTATGTGCCGGCCGAGGTGCTGAACCTGCACCCCAACAGCCGAAGCCGCCTTGAAGCACAGCTCGCCAGGCCGGCCGACCCGCGCCATCTGGGGCTGACCGATCGCCAGATCGACGTGCTGCGGCTGATCCTGAGGGGACTGCCCAACAAGCTGATCTGCCGCCAGTTGCGCTTGGCCGAAGGCACCGTGAAAGTTCATGTCAGCGCCGTACTGCGCGCGCTCGGCGTGCGCAACCGCACGCAGGCGGTGATCGCCGCCAGCCGCATCGGTCTGGACGTTCCGGACTGACTGGCTGATGCTGAGGGCGACCTGCCTGAACCAGCGCGGGCGTCTCGCGCCGGGCGGTCCGCAGCCGGGGCCCGGGCGCTTCCTCAGGTCGGCGTCAGCGCAACCACCTGATCCCACACCCGGTGCCCGCCATTGGCCAGCACCTCGCGGCCCAGGCGGCTGGCCCAGTAGCGCGACGAACCGAATTCCGCCGCCCAGCCCTTCAGCCGCCGGGTGAACAACTGCAAATCGTATTCGGCGGTCACGCCGATGGCGCCATGCACGGCATGCGCCACGCCGCAGACCTGCTCGGCCGCCGAACAGGCGACCTCGCGGGCCGCTGCCACGCGTCCGTGCGGCAGTGCGATGCCCGGCTCGGCCAGCGCCAGACGCGACGCCATTGCCGCCATCGCGCTCCATTCGGCCGCGACCGCCAACTGCTGCTGCACGGCCTGGAACTTGCCGATCGGCCGGCCGAACTGCACCCGGTCGTTGGCATAGCCGACCGACATGTCGACCACGCGGCGCGCCGCGCCGGCGATCTGGCCGCAACGGATGGCCGCACCGGCCAGCAGGAGCTCCTGACCGGCAGCCACCGAGTTCTGCAGCAGGCGCTCGGCGCCGGACCAGCGCAGTCCGGTGCGCGGCTCGCCGGCCGTGTTGCGGCGCTGTGCCGCGCTTGCCGAGGCGACCTCGAGCAGCACAAGGCGGCCATCCACCTCGATCAGCACATCCTGTGCGTCCACCGCGCCGGCCACGGCATCGGCGACAAGCTGGTTGTCTTCGCGGCGAGCCAGGGCCAGGGTCACCCGACGTCCGGTGGGGAGGCTCAGGCCCGCAGCACGCGCCAGCAGATGAGCCGCCAGCATCTCGGGGAGCGCCACCGGCAATCCATGCTCGCCGCAGGCCTCGATCAGGCCGCGCACCGCCGACCAGCCCAGCGCCGAGCCGCCGTTTGCTTCGGACGCGCAGGCCAGCGACAGCCCCTGCTCATCAAGCCGGCGCCAAAGATCCGTGGCGACCGAAGGGTCGGTCTCGGCCTGGCGCAGCCGCGCCGGCGGACTCTCCTGGGCGAACAGTCGGGTCGCCGAATCGGTCAGCAGGCGGGCCGACTCGTCGTCATTCGAAGAACCGGCCGTGGCCAGGGAGGAGGCGTCAGAAGCAGCGGTCATGGCAGCAGTGTCCAGGGGGCCGGCGCTCAACGCAGACCCAGGCCGCGCGCGATCATGCCGCGCAGGATTTCGCGCGTGCCACCACGCAGCGAGAAGGTGGGCGCCATCTGGCTGGTGTAGGCCAGGGCTTCGAGCAATTCGACGGGTGCACTGCGGGTCGGGTCGCTGCCCACCAGGCGGGTGACCACCTCGGCCAGATCCTGTTCGCCGCGCGTGCCGAGGTCCTTCATAACCGCGGCGGCGATCAGCGGATTTTCGCCCCGGGTGATCATCGCGGTGAGCGAAATCGACATCGAGCGCAGCACCACATGGCGCGCATGCATGGCGCCGATCTCGGCCACTGCCACGGGGTCGGGCTCGGGCAGCGAGCGCTGCCAGGCGATCAGCGCATCCATCAGCACAATGGACGACAACAGTCGCTCGGGACCGCTGCGC
>DAONCJ010000763.1:0-2151 GCA_035401985.1 Burkholderiaceae bacterium
GGGTCGCGCGCTTCGAGACGGCTCCGAGCACGCACAGCACACAGCCTCCTGTGTGGAACAGCGGCATCGTGGTGATCTGGACATCTCCGTCGGCGATGCCCATGCGGTCGGCCGTGTGGGCGCCGTTGTTGACCAGCCCGCGATGGGTGAGCAGCGCACCCTTCGGAAATCCGGTGGTGCCGGAGGTGTACTGGATCATCACCGGATCGGTCGACTTGACCTGCGGCAGTTCGAGGGTCGAGCGATCGCCCGAGGCCAGGAAGGCGTCCCACTGATCGAAGCGAACGATTTCGCGCAGCTCGGGGCAGCGAGGCGCCAGTTCCTGCACCGTCTCGAGCATCGGGTTGCCGCGAAAGCCCGGCACCACGAAGATGCCTGCTGAACGGGACTGCTTGAGGACGTATTCGACCTCGGCCGACCGGAACCCGGGATTGACGGTGACCAGCACCACCCCTGCCATGGCGGCGCCGAATTCCATCATCACCCATTCGGGGATGTTGGGCGCCCAGATCGCGACACGTTCTCCAGGCTTGAAGCGAAGCTGCAATGCGCGGGCGGCGCGGCGCGCCTGTTCATGCAGCTCGCGGTAGGTCCATTGCCGGCGCTCGGCCGGATTGGCGACGCCGGCGATCAGCGCGATCCGGTCTGGTGCAGTCTGCGCCGCCCATTCGAGCAGGGCGCCCAGGGTGATGTCGCGAATCGCCGGCTCGTCAGTGCCGCGTGCCAGGGATTGTGTCAGAGCCATCCGTTTCTCCAATGAACTAGGTCTCCCCCGCCAACGGAGGAAATTTCACGGTGATCACGGCGCCGAGCCGAGGCAGGTCGCCCGGGATGTCCTCCACCGGGCCGTCTCTCGCCGAGCCGTCTTCATCCAGGCCTTCGCGGGCAGCGTAATCGATGTCGGCTCTGGCGGCGATGGTCTGACCATCGCCGGATGGCCGATCTTCCTGGCTGTCGCCCGAAAGTTCGCGACCGGCCGGCGTGGCCGACGGATCCCGCCCGCCGATCTCGACCTGGGCGCCATGTTGCGTTGCAATCTCGCGCACGATCGCCAGGCCCAGGCCGCTGCCATCCTTCTGGGATCCGAGCACGCGGTAGAAGCGCTCGAAGACCAGGCTGCGCTCGGCCATTGCGATGCCCGGGCCGCTGTCCTGGACCTCGAAGACGGCGCAGCCCTGCTCGCGCCTGACCAGGATCGTCACGCGTCCACCATCGGGGGTGTATCGCAGCGCATTGTCGATCAGGTTGTTGAACAGTTCGCGCAATAGAATGGGGTGGCCGGCCACCGGTGCCGGTTCGTCGTCGTTTTCGTAGCCGAAGTCGATGCGCCGCCGGATGGCCTCGTTGGCCCAGTCCATCACCGCCGAGCGCGCCAGCGGGGCGAGGTCCAGCGCCTCGAACTGGGCCGCGTCGCGCAGGTTTTCCATCCGGGCCAGAGCCAACAACTGACTGATCAGATGCGCCGCCCGATCGGACGAGATGGCCAGCTGCTCGAGGCTGCGCCTGACCTCGGCTGGATCGCTCTCGCGCAGCGCCAGTTCGGCCTGCGTGCGCAGACCGGCCAGCGGCGTCTTCATCTGATGGGCCGCGTCGGCGATGAAGCGCTTCTGGGCGCCGATGCGATCGTTCAGTCGCGTCAGCAGTTCATTGAAGGCATCGACCAGCGGCGAGATTTCGGCCGGCACGCCGCCCCGGTCGATGGGGGAGAGGTCGTCGAGCTGCCGGTCGCGCAGCCGTTGCTGAACGCGCTGCAATGGAGACAGTCCGCGGGACAGGCCGAACCAGACCAGCCCGACGGCCAGCGGCAGGATCACGAACTGGGGAAAGATCACGCCCTTGATGATCTCGTTGGCCAGCTGGTCGCGCTTGTCCTGGGTTTCGGCGATCTGGATGAGGACCGATGACTGTCCGCTGGACCCTTCGTCGGGCACCACGTACGTGTACGCGACACGCACTTCCTCGCCATGGAAGGTGTCGTTGCGCAGCTTCACCGCGCCTGCTTCCGGGAAGTCGTACAGCGCGGGGGGCGGAAAGTCGGGTTCGCCGCGCAGCAGTTCGCCGTCGGCGGCCGTGATCTGGAAGGAGACATAGCCCTCGTTGGCCGTCGGCAGGAGCTCGCGCAGCTGCCGTGCGGCCGGCAGAGCGCCCCCG
>DAONCJ010000764.1:0-2114 GCA_035401985.1 Burkholderiaceae bacterium
CGAGGGTGCGGATACGCTGCGCTCGGTGGAGCGTGCGGTGTTTGCCGGCGGGGCAGCACTGGGCTTCGACATCGAGGGCGGCGGCGGCCAGGCCTACCGGCTGTATCGGGCCGCGTTCGACCGCGTGCCCGACGAAGGCGGCCTCGGGTTCTGGATCGACGCCATAGACAAGGGCCTGCCGCTGCAGAGCGCAGCCACCGGGTTCATCGGCAGCGCCGAGTTCAGGGCGCTGTATGGCGCGTCGCCGACCAATGCCGAGTTCACCCGGCTGCTGTACCTGAATGTGCTCGATCGCGAGCCGGACGCGGGCGGCTATGCGTTCTGGAACAACGCGCTGAACGGCACCGGCGGGTTCGACCGCGCGGCCAGTCGTGCCGAGGTGCTGGTGCAGTTTTCGGAGTCTCCCGAGAACAAGGCGAACGTGATCGGCGTGCTGGCCGACGGGTTCGAATACCAGCTCTGGACCGGCGCGTAGCCGGCGGACGCCATGAAGCCGGCGCGTGGCGCGTCGAACCCGACAGGTCCGACGCGCCATCACCCCATCGCGCAACGCGTTCGCTACTTTCCAACCAGATAGAGCGACAGCGTTGGAAAGACCACCACGATCACCAGCCAGATCATCATGATGATCAGGAAGGGCACGGCCGATTTCACGATCTGGCCGAACGATTCCTTGAACGCCGCCATCGCCACGATCAGGTTCAGACCCACTGGCGGCGTCAGGTAGCCGATCTCCAGATTGGCGATCATGATGATCCCGAAGTGGATCGGATCGAAGCCTTTGGCGACGGCCAGCGGTTCGAGCAGCGGCGCCAGGATCAGAATTGCCGAGCCCACATCCATCAGGCAGCCGACGACCAGCAGCAGCACGTTGATGCCCAGCATCATCATCCAGCGGTCCTGGACGAAGCCCGCCAGCGTCTGGACCATCTCCTTCGGCGCACCGGAGTGGTCGAGGATGGTGTTCAGGCTGCCCGCGATGCACAGCAATGGCAGCAAGGTGGCCAGCAGCTTGGTGGTTTCGATGATCACCGCCACCAGGTTTCGCATCGTCATCTCGCGGCTCGCGAAGTAATGACGAACCTTCTGGACAGCGCTGGCACCCGCGGGCGCGTCGGCTGCGTCCGCGCGTCGATGCACCAGGAACTCGATCAGCAGCGCATAGGCCAGCGACACGGCACCCGCTTCGGTGGGACTGAACCAGCCGCTGTAGATGCCACCGATCATCAGCACCGGCAGCGCCAGCGCGAACACTCCGCCGACGAAGGCCCTGGCCGCCCCCTTCGCACTGAACGGCTCGCGCACGGTGTTCCAGTTGACCGCCACCGCATAGACCACGAACAGTGTGGTCAATAGCAGGCCCGGCCCGATGCCGGCGACGAACAGCTTGGAGATGTCGCGCTCGGTCATGATCCCGTACAGAATCAGCGGGATCGAGGGCGGAATGATGATGCCCAGTGTGCCCGCGGATGCAATTGCCCCGAGTGCGAACTCCTTCTTGTAGCCCTTGGCCAGCAGCGCCGGATACATGATCGAACCGATCGCCATCATCGTGACGATCGATGAGCCATTGATCGCAGCGAAGGCCGCACACGACAGCACGCAGGCGATGCCCAGCCCGCCCGGGAACGGCGAGGTGAACGCCGACATGAAGTCGATCAGCCGCCTGGCGATCGAGCCGCGCGACATGATGTTGCCGGCCAGCATGAAGAGCGGGATCGACAGCAGCACTTCGCGGTCGACGGTGAACCAGAAGTCCTGGATCAGGAACTCCACCTCGCTCTTGGCGACGAACACATGGATGTAGGCGGTGGCCACTGCCAGCAGCAGCACCAGGCTCTGGCGAAGCATCAGCAACACCAGGATCAGCAGCAGGAGAATGAGCCAGACCATGTCAGTGCGCCTCGTCTTTGATGGCTGGCCGCAGCTGCGGGTGGGCGACGAAGATCAGATGTCTCGCGGCTGACGAAAAGAACATCCACGGCAGGATGATCTGGATCGGCCAGACCTTGATCGGGATCGCCATGCCGCGCTCGCCCAGACGATGCGAGTTCAGCACGAAGTCGAAGGCATAAACGCCCAGGCCGATGCAGATGAGCGCCGAGACGGCATCG
>DAONCJ010000765.1:0-2113 GCA_035401985.1 Burkholderiaceae bacterium
AGGCGCGGATGCCGTTGACCAGCACGGTCAGGCCGCCCTTGACCTTGCCGCTGGTCGTGCCAGTGACGAACTCGCCGGATTCCAGGGCCTTTTCGAGGCTCATCCACGAAGCCAGACGCTTGGCGGTGTCACGCGACAGGATGGTGTCGCCGTAACCGTTTTCGATGGAGCCGATGGCCACCGACACGAAGTCGCCGACCTGGACTTCGACTTCGCCCTTGTCGTTCTTGAATTCTTCCAGGGGCACGTAGGCCTCGGACTTGAGACCGGCGTTGACCACCACGAAGCTGTGCTCGATGCGCACGACTTCGGCGGTGATGACTTCGCCCGGACGCATTTCGGTGCGTTGCAGGGATTCTTCAAACAGGGCGGCAAAAGATTCAGACATTGATTTTCCTGATGCGCAGAAACAGGTCGTACGACAGCGGAATGGCCATCGTTTGTTGAGGCTGACTGCGGCGGTTGCTTGCGGGCTTGGCCCGCGGGTTGGGTTGTCGAACCACACAGCCGGTGCGCGTGAGGCGCGGCGGGGGCTGTGTGGGCCTGCGCAGGCGCTGTGAAGCGTCTGCTTTATTGCGGCCGCTCAGGAGGACCCGAACGGCTGCCTGTCCTGCCACCAGCTCAAGACGGTCTCGACCGATTCTTCAATCGTCAAGGCTGAGTTGTCCAGTTGCAGGGCATCTGCGGCCGGCCTCAGAGGTGCAACACTGCGGGTTGAATCCCGGGTATCACGCGCTTCCAAGTCGGCACGAAGACTGTCAAGTGTAGTTGAAATCCCCTTAGAAATCAACTGCTTATGCCGACGCTCGGCGCGTTGGGCGGCGCTTGCGGTCAGGAAGACCTTCAGCGGCGCTGTCGGGAAGATCACCGTGCCCATGTCGCGCCCGTCGGCCACCAGGCCGGGCAGCCTTGAAAAGCCCTGTTGCAGGGCCACGAGCGCGGCGCGCACGGCGGGCATCGTCGAAACCCGGGAGGCGTTCATGCCGCCTTCCTCGCTGCGGATGGCCTCCGTCACATCCGAGCCGTCCAGCAGTACCCGTTCACCCGAAAATGTGACCGGCAACTGCCGGGCCAGATCGGCGATGGCGGGTTCATTCTCAGGCTCCAGGCTTCGTCCGCTGCGCAGGGCCGCGTGCGCGGCAACCCGGTACAGCGCGCCCGAATCCAGGTAGTGGTAGCCCAGGCGTTCGGCGACCCGACCGGCCAGCGTGCCCTTGCCCGAGGCGCTCGGGCCATCGACGCAGATCACCGGAATCCGCCCGGGGGCCGCCTGGGCCAGTGAGAACAGCGCCTCGAAGTAGTCCGGAAATGTCTTTGCGACACATTTCGGGTCTTCGATGCGTACCGGCAGGCCGGCCGGATTGAAGGCTGCGAGCGAAAAACACATGGCAACTCGGTGGTCGTCGTACGTGTGGATGCGGGCTGTCTTCCAGTGGGCGGGCGTGGCTGGGGGGGTGACCCGGATGAAATCGGTGCCTTCTTCCACCGTGGCGCCCAGCTTTCGCAGCTCGCGGGCCATGGCGGCAATCCGGTCGGTTTCCTTGACGCGCCAGCTGGCGATGTTGCGCAGCGTGGTGGGGCCGTCGGCATAGAGCGCCAGCACGCCCAGCGTCATCGCGGCGTCGGGGATGTGGTTGCAGTCGAGGTCGATGGCCTTCAAGGGCCAGGCGCCGCGTTTGATCTCAAGCCAGTTCGGGCCGCTCGTCACGCGCGCGCCCATCGCCTGGGCCGCCTCGACGAAGCGGATGTCACCCTGGATCGATGCCGCCCCCACACCCTGGATGCGGATGCCCTGGCCGTCCGCGCCGGGTGCAACCAGCGCACCGAGGCCGATGAAATAGCTGGCGGAGGATGCGTCGGCCTCGACATGGATCTCGCCCGGCGACTGATAACGGCTGCCGGCGGGAATAATGAAACGCTGCCATCCCTCGCGGCGCACGGCGATGCCGAAGCGCGCCAGCAGGTTCAGCGTGATTTCGATGTAGGGCTTGGAGATGAGTTCGCCGACCACTTCGATCACGATGTCGCGCGCCGCACCGGCGTCCATGGGGGCGCGATGCCCCGCCAGCGGCAGCGCCATCAGCAGCGCGGTCAGGAACTGGCTGGAGACGTC
>DAONCJ010000766.1:0-2111 GCA_035401985.1 Burkholderiaceae bacterium
GGCCATGAACAGCGGATAGCGATTTTTGCTTATGTAATCATCCGGGATGCGACACATAGTCGCTTTCTGGTCTGGTAAGCACTCAATTCCCTGGCGTGGGCAATAATCAAGAGGGCGGATTCAAATCTGAAGTGCAACACCCACAGTGTCAATGAATGGTGTTGGGTTGTGGCCGCGTGTGAGATCAGTAATTGGCGGTACACCGCCAGAGGCGATCTCACCTCCCAGGCCCTTGCGCGGGCGGTTGTTAATCTCATCGGCAATGAATCGAGTTGCTGCTGGCTGTAGTGAATCGCTCCGGGTATGAACTGACCCCCCAGAAGTTGGACGGTCACGATGCCGCCGTTCAGGCGGTTGTAATCGAGGCTCTGGTAGTGCGGCTGATGCGGCTGGAGCACGGGCTGCGCAGGGGCGGGTGCGGCCGCCAGCGTCGCATAGCGGCGGCGCCGATAACGACCGCCGTCGCCCATGTAGTTGTCCAGTTCGAGGCGGCCCCAGCTTTGCGCGGGCGCAGGCCAGGCCGCAAACGCGGGCTCGCCGAGCAGCCCGCGGGTCTGGGCCGCTGGCACGAACAGAAAAGCCTGGCGGATCAGGCCATCGGCCAGCGCGGCCAGGGGGTCGGGCGCGGGCACGCCGTTCGGGCGGTCATTCCCGGTCGGCGGGTCGATCAGGAGAGGTCTCCCAGCAGCGCCTGCCGGGTCGCGTCCGACACAGGCGAGACCTGCGCCGTGTAATTGGCATGGTCGACGCCGACGGCCAGTGACACGCCGTACTTCAGCGCGGCCGCCATGTCCTCGGTCAGCTCGAAGCGCAGGAAATGCACTGCCGATGTCTTTTCGGCGTTTTCGCGCTCGAGGTCCTCGTCGGCGATCGCGTACACGCGCGGCGAGCCCTCGACCTGGATCCAGACCCGATCCTCGACGCCGATCAGCTTGCCCAACTCGATCCGCCGGATATCGGCGTCGGGGTACTCGATCATCATCGTGGCCTTGAAGTTGCGGCCATCCGGCACCAGCGGGTTGTACGACTCGAGCTCGTGCGTGATGCCTTCTTCCTCGAAGATCTTCTCGATGCGCAGCATCTCCTGGACCTGGTAGCGCACGGTCAGCTCGTCCTCGAACTGCAGCGTGATGTGCTCACCCAGCCGGACGGCACGGTTCTTCTTGTGGCCGATCACCTGCTTGCGGAAATCGGGCCGGGCCTTCGAATAGGCCTCCAGTGTCATCAACGAATCGCGGGTCACTTTGGACATCTTCAATCACTCCTTCAAACCGTAGGCGATGCGCAGCAGGGTTATCGGATGGGCCAGCTTGCCCTCGGTCGGCTTGCCGGCAATCTCCATGCCCTGTGCGATGTGGTGGCCGGCCAGCTGGCAGTCGGAGGCGATCCAGTCGGGCTCACCGCCCGAGTGCTCGGCCATCTGACGGAACACCGGCCGGCCGATCTTCAGCGCCGTTTCGTGGAACTCCTTCTTGACGCCCCAGGTGCCGGCGTGGCCCGAGCAGCGCTCGACGGTGTTGACCTGCGTGTCAGGCACCATCTGCAGGGTTTCGCGGGTCTTCTGGCCGACGTTCTGCACGCGCAGGTGACAGGCCACGTGATACGAAACCTTGCCCAGCGGCTGGGCGAAGTCGGTCTTCAGCAGGCCATCCTTGTGGCGCGCCACGAAGTACTCGAACGGGTCGAACATCGCGGCCTTCACGGCCTGCACATCGGCGTCGTCCGGATACATCAGCGGCAGTTCCTGCTTGAACATCAGGCCGCAGGACGGAATCGGCGCGACGATCGCCCAGCCTTCGCGCGCCAGCTTTGCCAGCTTTGGAATGTTCTTGCGCTTGAGCGCATCGACCGACTCGAGGTCGCCCAGTTCGAGCTTGGGCATGCCGCAGCACGCTTCCTTCTCGACCAGGGTGTACGGGAGCTGGTTGTGGTCCAGCACTTTCAGCAGGTCGTGGCCTATGCCCGGCTCGTTGTAGTTCACGAAGCAGGTGGCAAACACGGCGACCTTGCCGGGCGTACGCTGGCCGTCCGTCACCGCATGAGCCGGCGAGGCGGCCGCATGGCTGCGGAACGGCTGGCTGGTGAAGTCGGGCAGCCATGCATTGTGGTGC
>DAONCJ010000767.1:0-2105 GCA_035401985.1 Burkholderiaceae bacterium
CCCCCAGTTTGGCGGCCTCGATCAGCACCTTCGCGATGGCCAGGGCGTCGGCGTTCGCAGTGAAGGTTTCCTGTTCGACCGGCTCGGGGGCCTCGGCAACGGTCCGGCGCACCGGTCGTGGCGGCGGCTCGGCAATGGCGCGCTGCCGGCGCAGCGCGACATCGCGGTAGACGAGGGGATTGCGACCGCAGACCCGCAGCCGGTCGGTGTGGAGCAGCCAGCCCAGCCGCTCGAAGACTTCGTCGTCCGTGGCCCGCAACAGCGAATGGTCGTCATCGAACTGCTGTGCGATCTGACGCATCTGGCGCATCGCCGTGTCGTCATGCCTGAACGTCTTCAGCCATTCGACACCGGATCGTGCATCGTCGAAGCGCCGCGGATCCTCGCACTTCTGGCATTCGTGCCACTGGCACACCGAATGTTCGAGCAGGCGCACGGAGTGCGTTGACACGGATGAGGCTTCCTAGGGTGGGCGCAACAGCGGGCAATTGTCCGGCGGCTGGCCGCGCGGGAGTGCTCAAAGTCTACCGTCTGTGCTCCGGCGCTGTCCATGCTGACGATCGGCGTCCGACGGTCGCCCGACAACCGCCGATGCCAGGTGTCAGGGGCACCGATCCACCTTGCCAGCCGCCCGGAAACCCGTGACCATTCCCTGCCCGAGGGGGGCGCGATGACAGGCGCATGGCATGAACCGAACGAGGGAGGCAGCACCATGGCAGACACCGACCTGACGATCGATCAGGTGCGCCGGATGGCCGAATCGATCGGCATGACCGGCCTGAACGAAGCACAATGGCAGGAGCTCCTGCGCGCCACCCGGGCCACGCAGGGACGGCGCGCTGCACTGTCCACCGCCGGGCTGACGCTTGCCGACGAACCCGCCCATGTGTTCAGCCTTCTGGGGCAGGACCTGCCATGACGGCAGATCTTGCCTGGCTGAGCCTCGCCGAAGCGTCGGAGCTGTTGCGGACCCGGCGCCTGTCGCCCGTCGAATACGCCAGTGCGCTGATCGCACGCAGCGAGCGGCACGACCGGCATTACAACGCGTATCTGCGCGCCACGCCCGATATCGCGCTGGCCGACGCCCGACGCGCCGAAGCCGAAATTGCGCGCGGCGAGTGGCGCGGCCCCCTGCACGGTGTGCCCTATGGTTTGAAGGACATCATCGACTATCAGGGCCTGCCCACCACCGCGCACTCGAAGATCCTTCAGGACAATGTCGCTGCCTGCGATGCGGTGGTTGCGCAGAAGCTGCGCGCAGCCGGCGGCGTTTTCATGGGCAAGCTGTCGACCCACGAGTTCGCCATCGGTGGGCCGTCGTTCGACCTGCCCTGGCCGCCGGCGCGCAATCCCTGGAATCGCGATCATTTCTGCGGCGGCTCGTCCAGCGGGTCCGGCGCGGCGACGGCCGCCGGATTCATGCCGGCGGCGATCGGCAGCGACACCGGCGGCTCTATCCGCAATCCGGCCGGGCAATGCGGCGTCGTCGGCATGAAGCCCACCTATGGGCTGGTCAGCCGTCGCGGCGTCGTGCCGCTGTCCTTCTCGCTCGATCATGTGGGACCGCTGACGCGCACCGTCCGCGACAACGCGCTGATGCTCGACCTCATCGCCGGTCACGATCCGCAGGATCCCGCGAGCGCCAATCGCGCTGCCGGCGGCTACACCGCCCAACTGGGGCGCGACCTGAAGGGCCTGCGGGTGGGGGTGATCCGGCATTTTTATGTCGACGACATGCGCGCCGATCCGCAGATGGCCGAGGGCATCGAACAGGCGCTGCGCATGATGACCGACCTCGGCGCCCAGATGCGGGAACTCTCGACCGCGCCGCTGATGCAATACGCCCTGTGCAATCGCACGATCCTGAGCAGCGAGGCTTTTGCGATCCATGAAAAGTGGATGTGCGAACGCCCGCAGGACTATGGTGCGTCGGGACGCGAGCGTCTGATGGCGGGTGCCTTCGTGCGCGCCGCAGACTATGTCAATGCCACGCGGCTGCGTCGCAAGCTTGCCGACGCCTTTCATGCGCTGTTCTCGGCGGTGGACGTCATCGTCACCGCCAACTCGATGGATCCGGCCTGCCGCATCGACGATCCGCAGGCGCT
>DAONCJ010000768.1:0-2102 GCA_035401985.1 Burkholderiaceae bacterium
TCGAGGGCCGCTGCGATCAGCAGGATGCAGTCGGCGCCCCAGGCCCGCGCTTCCCAGACCTGATAGGCATCGATCAGGAAGTCCTTGCGCAGCGCTGGCAGCGTGCACGCGGCCCGGGCGGCCCGGAGATAGTCGGGCGAGCCCTGGAAGAACTGCACATCGGTGAGGACCGACAGGCAAGCCGCGCCGCCGCGCTCGTAGCTGGCGGCAATGGCGGGCGGGTCGAAGTTTTCGCGCAGCACGCCCTTGCTGGGACTGGCCTTCTTGATCTCGGCGATGACCGCAGCTTCGCCGCGCGCCAGCTTCGAACGCAACGCGGCCTCGAAGCCTCGGGGACGCAGGACAGCGCCGTTTGCAGAGGCGGAGGCCTCGGCCTCGCGACGCAACTCGGCTTCGGAAATCCGCGACCGCGCTGTGGCCACTTCGTCGCGCTTGACGGCAAGGATGCGCTGCAGAATGTCGGACATCGGTGCGATCCTCAACTGGTCTGTTCGGGCGCCAGTCGGCGCGTGGCGGCGACGAACTGATCGAGCTTGGCGCGGGCCGCGCCCGAGGCCATCGTGCGGCGGGCCAGTTCGATGCCGGCCTCGATCGACGGCACGACGTTGGCCGCGTACAACGCGGCGGCGCTGTTGAGCATCACGATCTCGCGCGGGGTGCCGGGCTTGTTGTCGAGCGCCTCGAGGAGCATGGCGCGCGACTCGATGGCGTCGGCGACCTTCAGACCGCGGTTGGACACCATCGGCAGGCCATAGTCTTCGGGGTGGATCTCGTATTCGCGCACCTTGCCGTCGCGCAGTTCGCCGACCAGCGTGGCAGCTCCCAGCGAGATCTCGTCCATGCCGTCCTTGCCCCAGACCACCAGTGCGTTTCTGGCGCCAAGGCTCTGCATGACGCGCACCTGGATGCCGACCAGATCAGGATGGAACACGCCCATCAGGATGTTCGGCGCGCCGGCCGGGTTGGTGAGCGGACCGAGGATGTTGAAGATGGTCCGCACGCCCAGTTCACGGCGGATGGGCGCGACGTTCTTCATCGCCGGATGGTGATTGGGCGCGAACATGAAACCGATGCCGGTCTCACGGATGCACTGGGCGACGCGTTGTGAATCCAGCGTGATGCGGGCGCCGAGCGCCTCGAGCACATCGGCGCTGCCGGACTTCGACGACACGCTGCGGTTGCCGTGCTTCGCAACGGTCGCCCCGGCCGCAGCGGCGACGAACATCGTGGCGGTCGAAATGTTGAAGGTGTGCGACCCGTCGCCGCCGGTGCCGACGATGTCGAGGAAATGAGGTCCTCCGTCGATCTCGACCTTGTTGGCGAATTCGCGCATCACCTGCGCGGCAGCGGTGATCTCGCCGATGGTTTCCTTCTTGACCCGCAGGCCGATCAGGATGGCCGAAGTCATGGCCGGCGACATCTCGCCGCTCATGATCAGGCGCATGATCTTGAGCATCTCGTCGTGGAAGATCTCGCGGTGCTCGATGCAGCGGGTCAGCGCTTCCTGCGCGGTGATGGGCATGGGACGGTTTCCTTCAGTAGCGCAGGAAGTTGCGCAGCAGCGCGTGGCCGTGTTCGGTCAGGATCGATTCGGGATGGAACTGCACCCCTTCGATCGGCAGTTCACGGTGCCTCACGCCCATGATCTCGCCATCAGCCGTAGTGGCCGTCACTTCGAGGCATTCGGGCAGGCTGGCCCGCTCGATCGCCAGCGAGTGATAGCGGATGACGGTGTAGGGACTGGGCAGACCCTCGAACACGCCCTTGCCGGTGTGCTCGATCAGGGATGTCTTGCCGTGCATCAGCTCGCGCGACCGGACGATCTTGCCGCCGAACGCCGCACCGATCGCCTGATGTCCCAGGCACACGCCCAGGATCGGCAGACGACCGGCGAAGTGGCGCAGCAGCGGCACCGAAATGCCGGCTTCGTTGGGCGTGCATGGCCCGGGCGAGATGACGATGCGCTCGGGGGCGAGCCGCTCGATCTCGTCGAGCGTGATTGCGTCGTTGCGCACGGTGCGCACGTCCTGGCCGAGTTCGCCCAGGTACTGCACGAGGTTGTAGGTGAAGCTGTCGTAGTTGTCGATCATCAGCAGCATGGC
>DAONCJ010000769.1:0-2095 GCA_035401985.1 Burkholderiaceae bacterium
CATGTCTGGCACGGCGAAGGGCATTCGCCCAACGTCGACTGCCCGGCGCTGGTGGCCGCGCTGCTGCAGCGTTTCATCGAGACGCCGAGCAAGCGGGAGGCCGCGCGATGAGCGCACCGCGCAAGATCAACGAAGACGAGGCACGGCTGGCCTTCGAATACGCGATGGGCAGCCATCGTCAGGAGTTCGGTCATTTCTTTCTGGCGCGCCTGTTCGGGATGGACATCAGCTATCCGGACGACACCTGCGTGGTCCGTCTGACGCCGCGCGACTTCATGTTCAACCCGCAGGGCTCGCTGCACGGCGGCGTGGTGGCCACCATCATGGACATCTCGATGGGACATCTGCTCAACCATGCCAGCGGCCCCGGCACGACACTCGAGATGAAGACCCAGTATGCGAAGGCGGTGTGGCTCGAACCGCTGCGCTGTACCGGGCGATTTTTGCGGCGCGGTCGGGGCATCTCGTACCTCAGCGCCGAACTCGTGGACGAAAAGGGCGACCTGGTGGCATTCGCCACCTCCACCTGGAAGGCACTGAAGACCGACGCGGGGCGTGCGCCCTCAGGCGGCGCCTGAGCCTGCAGCAGGTCGGCCGGCAGCAGTCGACGCGGCGGCTGCACATACCCCTGTCATCGTCCACTCGGGCGATAGCCGAGGTCTCCGAAGCGCGGTAAGGTGGCGAGCCTTGTCACACTCGAACCGCCTGGAGACACGATGTCAGCCGTCGCCCCGACCAGAACAGACCCCGCTTCGTCGCCAGGGGGCAAGGGCAGCGCACCCCTTCGCCAGATCGCCGATCTGCCCGGACCCAAGGGCTGGCCGGTGCTGGGCAATCTTCCCCAGATCAAGGCTGCCGAATTCCACCTGCAGCTCGAGCGCTGGGCGCACCAGTACGGCCGCTTCTTCCAGATCCGGATGGCCAACCGCCACATGCTGGTCGTCGCCGACCACGAAGCGATCGCCTCGGTGCTTCGCGACCGGCCCGACGGGTTCCGGCGCAGTCAGCGGCTCGAGCACATCGGCGCCGAACTGGGTCTGAAGCCGGGTGTGTTCGGCGCGAACGGCGACGACTGGAAGCGCCAGCGCCGGATGGTGATGGCCGCGTTCGATCCCGGGCACGTCAAGGCCTACTACCCGTCTCTGGTCAAGTGCGGCGAGCGGCTGGCCGGGCGCTGGAACCGGGCGGCCCAGGCGGGCACGGCGATCGAACTGCAGGCTGATCTGATGCGTTTCACGGTCGATGCCATCGCCGGACTGGCCTTCGGCAGCGACGTCAACACGCTCGAGTCCGACGAGGACGTCATCCAGCGGCACCTGGACAAGATCTTCCCGAAGCTGTTCACGCGGATGATCTCCGGGGTGCCTTACTGGCGATTCTTCAAGACCGCGTCCGACCGCGCGCTCGAGCAGTCGATGCAGGCGGTCAATGCCGCGATCGACGGTTTCATCACCACCGCGCGCCAGCGGCTGGCCGACGACCCGTCGCGCCGCACCGCGCCCCAGAATCTGCTCGAGGCGATGATCGTCGCGGCTGACGCGCCCGACAGCGGAATCGACCACGAGCGGGTCGCCGGCAACGTGATGACCATGCTGCTGGCCGGCGAAGACACCACCGCCAATACCCTCACCTGGTGCATCTGGCTGCTGCAGCAGCATCCGGGCGCGATGGCGCGAGCCATGGCCGAGGTGCGCGGCGTGATGGCCGGGGGCGGGCCGGTCACGCTGGAGCATCTGGCGCAGCTCGACTTCGTCGAGGCCTGCATGCACGAGACGATGCGGCTGCGCCCGGTCGCACCCCAGCTGGCGGTGCAGGCGATCCACGACACGGTGGTCGGTGACGTCGCGGTGCCTGCAGGCGCGATGGTGATCGGCGTGATGCGTTTCGACAGCGTCGACGACGCCTTCGTGCCGCAGGGCCGCGAGTTCCGCCCCGAGCGCTGGCTGGGCGAGGACGGCCTGTCCGCGTCGTCGGCCAAGCGGATCTCGATGCCCTTCGGCGCCGGCCCGCGCATGTGCCCGGGTCGCTATCTGGCGCTGCAGGAAATGAAGATGGTCCTGGTCACGCTGCTCAACCACTTCGACGTCGTCTCGGT
>DAONCJ010000770.1:0-2091 GCA_035401985.1 Burkholderiaceae bacterium
CGGCGAGATCGATGGTCTGTCAGGGGTGAGCTCGCTGCTGATGGTCGACATCGATCACTTCAAGAAGGTCAACGATACCTGTGGCCACCTGTTCGGCGACCGTGTGCTCCAAGGTGTTGCGCGGGCGATCGCCGCCACGGTCAAGGGGCGGGACATCGCCGCGCGCTTCGGCGGCGAAGAGTTCTCGGTGCTGCTTCCGGGCACCGATTCGGTCGGCGCAGTTTGCGTCGCCGAGCAGATCCGCGAAGCGGTGTCAGGCATCCGGATCCGGCGCGCGCAAAGCGAACAGACGATCGCGAGTGTCACCGTGTCGGTGGGCGTCGCCCAGCGAACGCCGGGCGAGGCGTTCGACGCCTGGTTCGACCGCGCCGACAAGGCACTCTACAAGGCCAAGAACAATGGCCGAAACCGGGTCGAGCGCGCCGCCTGAGCGCAGCGGGCGACCCGAGCGGAGTGGGCGACCCGCGCGCAGCGGGCGACCCCGCGCCGGCTTCAGCGCCCGACAAAAACAGGCTTCGACCACACCCAGCCGATAGAGCTCCGGTCCTGGCACGCGATACCCGGTGAGCACCATCCGGCGCAGCAGCGAATGCGAGAACAAGCGTCCGGCGTGGCTCGCGCCGCCCATCAGACCGACATCGATCTCGGGCAGCCCTTGTGTCGCCTTGTCCGAGATGACGATCAGGTCGCAGGACGCGACCATCGCCAGCCCGGCACCCAGCGCCGCCCCGTTGACCGCCACCACCACCGGCTTGGTGCACTCGCGGATCGAGTGAAAGCACTCGCGCGTACGGCGCGAATGGGCCGGCAGGTCGCCCGGTCCCTTGATCGTTGCCTCCGAGGGCTCAGAGTTGCAGGCGTGGCGCGCCGGCCAGCCGGCCGCCATCGATGACCATGGCCTGGCCGTTCATGTAGCCGGCCGCGGCCGATGCAAGAAACACGGCGGCACCTGCAATCTCGTCGGATTCGCCGATGCGTTTCATCGGGCAGGTGCGCAGTGTCGCTTCGAGGATCTTTTCGTTGTCCCACAGCGCCTTGGCGAAATCGGTGCGGATCAGGCCTGGGGCGATGCAGTTGCCGCGGATGTTGCGATGGCCCCATTCGACCGCGATGTTGCGGGCCAGCGCCAGGTCGGCCGCCTTGGAGATCGAATACACGCCCAGCACATCGGAGCCGATGAATCCGCCCAGCGAGGAAACGATGATGATCGAGCCGCCGCCGCGCTCCGCCATCTGCGGAATCACCATGTTGGCGAGCTGGAAGTTGCTGCGCACATTGCAGCCGATGATCTTGTCGAAGACCTCGTCGGACACGCCGGTGGACGGACCGAAATAAGGATTGACCGCGGCATTGCAGACCAGCGTGTCGACACGTCCGTACTGCTGATTGCTGAAGTCGACGAGCGCCTGCAGCTGCGCCTTGTCGGCGATGTTGCAGCCGAAGGCCACTGCCTCCCCACCCTGGGCCTTGATCTCCTTGACGACTTCCTCGCAGGCCGCGATCTTGCGGCTGGACACGACCACCTTGGCGCCGTGCTCGGCCAGGCGAAGACAGATCGCCTTGCCGATGCCGCGGCTGCCGCCGGTGACCACGGCCACCTGGCCGGACAGGTTGAACAGGTTCATGGTCTTCCTTTGCTCCGGGCGCCGGCCCGGCGATTGAGTGTCGCCCGCGGCCGCTGCGGATTGATGCCATGCGCTCCGACGGGATGGAGCGGTCAGTGTGACATGCGCGTGCGGCGGCTTTCGATCCGCGGCAGGCGATTTCGGGCGCCCCGAGTACCGCTTTTTTATGCCTCAGTGCTGCGGCTGCGCGGCGCCGGCGCCAGGCGCGTCGCGCCTGCCGAGCCAGTGCTGCAGCGCCGCGAACAGCACGGCCGGATCGACCGGCTTGGTGATGAAGTCATCCATGCCGGCGTCAAGGCAGCGGTTGCGATCGCCCTCGAAGGCGTTGGCGGTCATCGCGATGATCGGGGTTGATTCCCGGCCCTGGATGCGGCGGATCTCGCGTGTGGCATCTATCCCGTCCATCCGCGGCATCTGCATGTCCATCAGGATCACGGCATAGTCGACGTCGCGCGCCATCTGCACC
>DAONCJ010000771.1:0-2091 GCA_035401985.1 Burkholderiaceae bacterium
CGTCGCCGGCACCGACCAGTTCGGCCGCCAGCACGGCCCGCCCGGCGTCGAGCAGCGACTCGAGCACCTGCGCACCACGCCCGGCCCCAACCAGCACCCGGTCAGGCGCGATGGTGACGCCCTGCAGCCGCACGCGGGCCGAGTTGTGCGCATCGACCATGATCGTGCGATCGACCTGAACGCCAGGCTGCGCGGGATCGACCAGCAGCAGCACGGTGCCCGCACCGCCCTCCACCTGGGCCGCCACGACAAGGATGTCGGCGACATGGCCGTCGACCACGAAAGTCTTTTCGCCGTCGAGCTGCCAGCCGCCGCCCGTCATTGCCTTCGCACGGGTCTTGAAATCGGCGGGCCGATGGCGCGCGGCCTCGTCTACCGCCAGCGCCACGAGCAGCTTGCCGCTGGCGATCCGTGCCAGTGACTCGGCAGCCCGTTCGGGCGCATCGGCGGCGATGAACGCGCGTGCACCCAGCACCGCAGTGGCAAAGAAGGGCGAGGGCATCAGCGTGCGGCCGATGGTCTCCATGATGACGCCCGCCTCGACCAGGCCGAGTCCCATTCCGCCTTGCGCCTCGGGAACCAGCACGCCGGCGAAACCCATCTCGGCGAATTCGTTCCACAGACCGCGGTCGAATCCGTCCGCACTGCGGCTGTCGCGCAGCTTGCGCAGGTGGGCAATCGGCGCGCGCTCGCCGATGAAGCTGCGCGCCGAGTCGAGCAGCATGCGCTGCGAATCATCCAGTGTCAGGGCCATGATGTGTTTCTCTGAGTCGTGTGGGTCAGACGCCCGGCAGACCGAGGATGCGCTTGGCAACCACGTTGAGCTGGACCTCGCTGGTGCCGCCTTCGATCGAATTGGCCTTGGTGCGCAGCCAGGTTCGGGCCAGGGCGCCCTCCTTCGAGCGCTCGCCCTCCCACTCCAGCCCATCGCTGCCCGCAGCCTGCATGGCCAGCTCGTAGCGCCGCTTGTTGAGCTCGGCGCCGTAGTACTTGAGCAGCGACGAGAAGGCCGGATTGCCCTGCCCCTGTCGCGCCAGATCGCCACTGCGCTCCAGCAGCAGCCGGAAGGCGGCCTCGTCGACCTCGAAGGCGGCGATCTGGGCACGCAGCATCGGATCGTCGAGACGGCCCGAGGCATCGGCGCCGATCTTCGCGAGCGCCGAGCGGGCCACCGAGCTGTTCGAGCCGCGGTCGCCGATCGAGCTGATCATCTCGCGCTCGTGCGTGAGAAGGTACTTCGCGATCTCCCAGCCGCCATTGGGCTCGCCGACGAGATTGCGCCGCGGCACCTGGACGTTGTCGAAGAACGTCTCGCAGAACGGTGACATGCCCGAGATCAGCAGAATGGGCCGGGTGCTTACGCCCGGACTTGCCATGTCGAACAGCAGAAAGCTGATGCCGGTGTGCTTTTGCGCCGCAAAGTCGGTGCGCACGAGGCAGAAGATCCAGTCGGCCTTGTTGGCGTACGAGGTCCAGATCTTCTGCCCGTTGACCAGGTAGTGATCCCCCTTGTCCTCGGCGCGTGTCTGCAGCGAGGCCAGATCGGACCCCGCATTGGGTTCGGAGTAGCCCTGGCACCAGCGGATCTCGCCACGCGCGATCTTCGGCAGGTGCTCGGCCTTCTGCTCGGCATTGCCATAGCGCAGCAGGGCCGGCCCGAGCATCCAGATGCCGAAGCTGTCCAGCGGCGAGCGGCAGCCCAGCGCGGCCATCTCCTGGCGCAGCACCTTGTGCTCCTCCTTGCTCAGACCGGCGCCGCCGTACTCGGTCGGCCAGTCCGGCACGGTCCAGCCCCTGGCGGCCATCCGCTCGAGCCAGACGCGCTGGGCATCCGACTGGAAGATCGGATTTCGCCCGCCCCAGCAGCGGTCTTCGTCGCTGACCGCCGGCCGGCGCATCTCGGGCGGGCAGTTGGCCTCGAGCCAGGCGCGCGTGTCGGCGCGAAAGCGTTCGATGGGATCAGCAACGACCGATGAACTCATGAGTCAGGCTCCTGCGAGGGGTGCGTCGGGCCCGGGTCCATCGCGGCCGCGCAGGCCGGCGAGCGTGGAGCCCGGGCGCGGGCTTCAGATGGTGGCGCCGCCGTCGACG
>DAONCJ010000772.1:0-2085 GCA_035401985.1 Burkholderiaceae bacterium
ACACTTCGTTCGATGCTGCAGGCCGGGCGCTTCGTCGCCGCTCCCGGGGTCTTCGACATGTTCTCGGCAAAGATCGCCGACCGGCTGGGGTTCGCCGCGCTGTACATGACCGGCTACGGGATCTCCGCCTCCTATCTCGGTCAGCCCGATGCCGGGCTGGTCACCTACACCGACATGGTGTCGCGCGCAGCCACTATCGCCGAGGGCATCACCCGGCCGCTGATCGCCGATGCCGACACGGGCTTCGGAGGCCTGATCAACGTCCGGCGCACGGTGCGCGGCTATGAAGCGGCCGGCGTGCAGGCAATCCAGATCGAGGACCAGGAGATGCCCAAGAAGTGCGGGCACACGCCCAACCGGCGGGTGGTTCCGCTGGCCGACATGCTCAAGCGGATCGAGGTCGCGGTCGAGTCGCGACGCAGCGCCGACTGCCTGATCATCGCGCGCACCGATTCGCGCACCAGCATGGGCCTGGACGATGCGATCGCCCGCGGCCGGGCCTTAGCCCGGGCGGGCGCCGACATCGTCTTCGTTGAATCACCGGAATCCGAAGACGAGTTCCGGCGCGTCGGCGCAGAGCTTGCCGGCGAGGCGTGGCTGATCGCGAACATGGTGCCCAGCGGCCGCTCGCCGGAGCTGTCGGTCGATCAGCTCAAGGCCATGGGGTTCTCTGCCGCGATCTGGCCCAGTGTCGGCATGGCGGCGGTCTGTGCGGCGCTGGAGTCCGCCTACGGGCACCTGGCGGCCCATGGCGTCAGTCGCGGTCAGCCGCTGCCGGCATGGAGCATGGCGCAGCTTCACGACCTGGTCGGATTTCCGGATGTCTGGGACTTCGAGCGCCGGCATGTCGAGACGCCCTGAACAGCGCGGCCGTTTGGGCGGCTTGAGGAGCGGCTGGTTCGGCGGAGCAAAGGGCCGCTATTTCAGCAGCGGCTGGACCGCCGGCCAGACATTGGACAGCAGCATCGCCTGAGCCTGTTCGGTCGGGTGGATGCGGTCACCCTGGAACAGGTCGATGCGCTCGGCCACGCCTTCGAGAAAGAACGGCACCAGCGCGCAGCGCCTGCCCGTGGCGATGTCGCGGTACATCTGCGTGAACTGCTCGCCGTAGGTGCGTCCGTAGTTGGGCGGCATGCGCATCCCCAGCAGCAGCACCCGCGCCCCGCTGGCCTGCGCCTGGGTCACCATGGTGTCGAGCGCGGCCCGGGTCGCTCCCAGGTCGAGGCCGCGCAGCGCGTCGTTGCCGCCCAGTTCGATGATCACCAGCCGCGGCCGTTGTTCGGCCAGCAGCGCAGGCAACCGGGTGCGTCCGCCGGCGGTCGTCTCGCCGCTGATGCTCGCGTTGAAGATCTGCCAGCGGCCCGGCACGGTGGCCAGTCGCTGCGCCATCAGCTCGACCCAGCCGCTGCCGCGGCGCAGGCCGTACTCGGCGGACAGGCTGTCGCCGAGCACCAGCACCAGCGGCCGGGTGCCCGGGGCGGAAGCACCGCGGGTCGCGGCCACGGCGTCGCCCGCTGCATGCGCCACGGGCGGACCGAGTACCGCGGTAAGGATCGCGCCTGCACGGCCACCCATTGCCGGTAGACTCGCGAGCGTTGCGATCAGGCGGCGCCGCGATCGGCTCGCAGCCGGCAATGCCGATCGATCGTGCATGCGAAAGCGCTGTGTCATCGAGTCCTCGAAACACCCCGCGAGGGGCCCTTCAGTGTCCGGAATGGTTGATCCATGAGTGAGATTATCGTCGAGCATCTTTCACGGCGCGTTCGCGATGCCGACGGTTGGTTGTCGATCCTGGACGATGTGACTTTCACGATTCCGTCGGGCGCGACAGCCGCGATCGTCGGCGCCTCGGGTTCGGGCAAGTCCACGCTGCTGGGTCTGCTCGCCGGCCTGGATCTGCCCGATGCCGGGCGGGTGATGATCGGTGGCCAAAGCCTTTTCGATCTCGACGAGGACGCCCGCGCGGCCTGGCGTGCGCGTCACATCGGCTTCGTGTTCCAGACCTTCCAGCTGCTGGGACAGATGACGGCCCTGGAGAACATCATGCTGCCGCTCGAGCTGGCCGGTGAGCCGCGCGCCGAGGAG
>DAONCJ010000773.1:0-2075 GCA_035401985.1 Burkholderiaceae bacterium
TGTCGTCTTGGTTCATGGGGTGTCTTTCGCAGGGCAGGTGAGTGAACGGGGAGGGCGGACGGTTTATTCGACGTCGCCGCGTGAGAATCCGGCGAGGCGGCCGCCGTCGATGACGATCGTCTGACCCGTCATGAAGCGGCCACCCGGCCCGGCCAGCAAAATTGCGGCAGCCGCGATCTCGTCGGGTTCGCCGATGCGCGCCAGCGGCGTGTGGGCAACGGTCTTGGCCAGCAGGGCCGGCGTCTCCCAGAGCTGGCGGGCGAAGTCGGTCTTGACCAGTCCCGGCGCAATGCAGTTGGCGCGCACGTTCTGGCGCCCCCACTCGACCGCGAGGTTGCGCGCCAGCTGCATGTCGGCGGCCTTGGACAGCGCGTACACGCCCAGACGGTCCGACCCTTGATAACCACCGATCGAGGAGATGATGATGATCGCGCCATCCTTGCGTGCGGCCATCTGCGGCGCAACCATGTTGGTCAGCCAGAAGTTGCTGCGCACGTTGCTGTTCATGACCCGGTCGTAGGCCTCGTCGGTCATCTCGGTCGACGGTCCGTAGTAGGGGTTGACCGCCGCGTTGCAGACCAGGATGTCGATGGCGCCCCAGCGCTCGTTGGTGGCCTTGACCATCGCCGCGAGGTCTTCCTTGCGGCCGATATGGCAGGCCATCGCGACCGCCTCGCCGCCGCGTTCGCGGATGCCCGCCACGACGGCTTCGCAGGCGTCGAGCTTGCGGCTCGACACCACGACGCGGGCGCCGTGCTCGGCCATGCGTTCGGCGATGGCGCGGCCGATGCCGCGGCTGGCGCCGGTGATCACGGCAACCTTGCCGCTCAGGTCGAACAGGCCGGCGCGCGCGGCGCCAGGGGTGGGCGTGGAAGCAGACATCTGGAAATCCTCGGGAAGGGAAGCGCCCGCCCGCGTCGGGCGGCATGGCGATCGCGGTCGATGATAGCCGCCGCCGAAAAGCTGTGCCCGCGTTGTGCCCGCTTCGCGTTTCGCTCGACAGCTATACTCGGACGGAGCCTGTGGCCTTGTCGCCCGCCGCCCTCATCCGATGCGCCTTCTTCCGACCTGACGAGACTGAACCGACCATGAGCATGCTTCGCAACGCGCTCGTCGTGACGGCGCTTCTGCTGTGCGGCGCGACTCTGGCGCAGGAACTGCCGCGGGCGCGCCCCGAGGAAGTCGGGCTGTTGCCCGAGCGGCTTGAACATGTAGGCCGCTGGCTGCAGGCCGAGATCGACGGCCGAAAGATCCCGGGCGCCGTGCTGCTGATCGCCCGAAACGGCAAGGTCGCATACTTCGAGAGCTTCGGACGGCGTGACGCCTCCACCGAGGTGCCGATGGCGCGCGAGGCCATCTTCCGCCTGCATTCGATGAGTCAGCCGTTCGCGAGTGTTGCCGCGATGATGCTGGTCGAAGACGGGCGGCTGGCGCTGGATGATCCGGTGGCCCGCTACATCCCCGAGTTCGCCTCGGTGACGGTCGGCGTCGAGGTGCCGGGCACGAACGGCGCGCCGGCCGGCCTCGAACGGGTGCCGGTGCGACGGCCGGTCCTGGTTCACGACCTGCTGCGGCACACGTCGGGGCTGACCCACGGTGCGGTCGGCGATTCGGCCGTCAAGCGCGCCTACCGGGCGTCCGGACTCGATCCCAATGCCAACGAAAGTCTGTCCGCCTTCGCAGGCCGGCTCGCCGCGCTGCCCTTGCAGTCACAGCCGGGCAGTGTCTGGGAGTTCGGTCTGTCGAGCGATGTGCTCGGGCGGGTGATCGAGGTCGCGGGCGGGATGCCGCTGTCGCAGTTCCTGAAGTCGCGCCTGCTCGATCCGCTGCGCATGAAGGACACCGGCTTTCAGGTCGCCGAACCGGCGCGCCAGGCGCGGCTGGCTGAGCCGATGCCCGATGACCGGGTGATCGGCATCGATGCCGTGCTGGGCAATCCGCGCATCGCCCGCCGCGGCGAATCGGCGGGCAGCGGCATGGTCTCGACCGCCGCCGACTACGCCCGCTTTGCGCTGATGCTTCGCAATGGCGGCGCGCTGGACGGCCGGCGTATTCTCGGACCGCGCACGGTGGAG
>DAONCJ010000774.1:0-2071 GCA_035401985.1 Burkholderiaceae bacterium
GATCCGCTCGATCTTCGGCCTGACGCCGGCCAGCCGCGGCAGTGTCTGCTTCGACGGCCTCGAGCTCAACGGACTGCGTCCGGACCGGATTGCGCGCTGCGGACTGGCGCTGGTGCCGGAGGGCCGACAGGTGTTCCCCAATCTGTCCGTGCATGAGCATCTGACGGCGTTCGCCGCGCGCCGCGGCGCCGGTGGCGAGCCGTGGACGCCCCCACGAATCTACGCGCTGTTTCCGCGGCTGGCCGAGCGTCGCTCCCACATGGGCAATCAGCTGTCGGGCGGCGAGCAGCAGATGCTGGCGATTGCCCGGGCGCTGGTCACCAATCCACGACTGCTGATCCTGGACGAAGCGACCGAGGGACTTGCGCCCCTCATCCGCGAGGAAATCTGGCGCTGCCTGCGTCAGCTGCGCCAAGCCGGCCAGACCATTGTCGTGATCGACAAGTACGTCAACCGGCTGATCGAGATCGCCGACCGCCAGCTGATCGTTGAAAGAGGACGCATCGCCTGGAGCGGCAGTTCGGCCGAACTGGACGCGGACCGCTCGCTGTGGTCCCGCTATCTCGGCGCCTGAGGCTCTTTCTCAGCCGTGCAGTCCGATCGACACCCACTTGCAACGCCACCTGAACGAGGCCCCATGG
This sequence comes from Burkholderiaceae bacterium, assembly GCA_035401985.1. GTDB lineage: Bacteria > Pseudomonadota > Gammaproteobacteria > Burkholderiales > Burkholderiaceae_E > Quisquiliibacterium. Next base: position 642 of record DAONCJ010000774.1, read on the forward strand.
ACTGGAACACCCTGACCCTCGGCGAAGCCCTCAGCCGCACGGCGCGACGATTTCCCGAGCGGACGGCGGTGGTGGGAATGGGTCGCCGGATGCGCTTTGCCGAACTGGACCGCGAGTCCGACGAGATCGCGCTGGGCCTGCGCGCGCTCGGTGTCGGACGTGGCGATCAGGTGGCCTTGTGGATGACCAACTGTCCTGACTGGCTGGTCTGCTGGATGGCCTGTGCTCGCCTGGGCGCCGTGCTGGTGCCGATCAACACCCGCTACAAGGCCGAAGAGGTCGAATACATCCTGCGCCAGTCCGATGCGCGCGTGCTCATTGCGATGGACCGGTTCTGGGGCATCGACTTTGCGTCCATGGTCGGCGCTCTGGTGCCGGAGCTCGGCGCTGAGCCGTCGCGCCCACTGTCCTGCGCGCGTCTGCCGGCATTGCGCGCAGTCGTGCTGTGGAACGATGCCGCCATGGCCGGGGCGACCCATCTCGCAGCGCTGCGCGCGGAGGGCGCCCGCCGGCTTGCCAGGGGCGAGCGCCTCGAGCCGGCCGATCCAGGCGATCCGGTGATCATCGTCTACACCTCCGGAACGACTGGGCATCCGAAGGGGGCGATGCACGGTCATTCGCTGATGCGCAATGTGGCCAACATCGCGCGGGTCATGCACATCGAGTCCGACGACGTGATCCTCGGACACATGCCCTTCTATCACGTGGCCGGGGCCTTCACCGAGTGTGTGCCGACCGTGATGTTCGGGACCACGCTGGTCACGCTGGCGCAGTGGATTCCCGACGAGGCGCTCGAGACGATCGCGCACGAGCGGGTCACCATCTTCGGAGGCATTCCGACCCACTTCATCGATTGCCTGGATGCCATCCGACGCCATCCGCGCGACGTCAGCTGCCTGAAGTCGGCCTGGATCGGCGGCGCGCCGGTGACGCCCGATGTCGCCATGGCGGCACGCCAGGAACTTGGCCTTCGCTCGCTGCAGGCGGTCTACGGAATGACCGAGACCACGGCCGCCACCGTCTTCAGCGAATACGACGGCCCGCTCGAAATCCTCTGCGAGAACAAGGGCCGCCCGATCGGCGAGTTCGAGGTCATCGTCTGCGATCCGTCGACGGGACGCGCGCTCGCAGCCGGCGAGGTCGGCGAGGTGAGAGTGCGCGGGCACCTGGTGATGCAGGGCTACTACCGCAACCCCGAGGCGACTGCCGAGGCGATCACGCCCGACGGCTGGTTCCGCACCGGTGACCTCGGGGTATTCGACGAGGCCGGCTTTCTGAAGATCACCGGCCGCCTGAAGGAGATGTTCATCGTCGGCTGATCCAACGCCTATCCGGCCGAGATCGAGCGGCATCTGCAATCGCTCCCACAGGTCCGCCAGGCCGTGGTCATCGGCGTTCCCGATCGCCGGCTGGGCGAGGTCGGTTATGCG
>DAONCJ010000775.1:0-2059 GCA_035401985.1 Burkholderiaceae bacterium
GCCGGATCAGAGCGGCGCGGGCGATTCGCCGATCCGCACGTTTCGACGCACCGACGTGCAGACCGCCCGGCTGCATTATGAAGATGGCGAGCAGGTCGATTTTGCGGTCAGGCACGTCGACCTTTATTTTTTCTACGACATGGACGTCGTGATCCTGGTGCTGGAGATCCACGCCGACAACCTCCCGCTGCATCGGGTGCAGGACACGCTGTACCGCTTCGGGCGCGCGTTTCCGGCAGGGTGGGAGACCGATGGCAGTCCGAGCCACTGCATGCGAAACGTCCAGTGGCTCGACGCCAGCGGAGCCGTGCTGGCGGAGTCGGACTTTCGCGATCGGCAGAAATACCTGTCGTTCACTGGCGAGCATCGCTCGGCCAGGGTCGGCGCGCACTGGAAGTATCTTCTCGAGCCGATGGTTTCGCATCATTCGTCCGATGCGGGTCTGCTGCGGTATCGGCAGCTCGAGTATCTGCGGATGCCCAAGATCAGTTTTCTGGCCGTGGACGATCCGTTTGCGCTGGGCGCGCAAGATTTCATGCGCCTGGCGCTGGGCAGCAGCCCGGACGACGCAGAGGCGCCGTGCTACTCGCCGGCGGCCATCGAGTCGTTCAAGCGCGACTACTTCTTCGATAGATTCTGGGCGCCAGACAGGCAGGACACGCGCGCCTCGACCCGGGTGTCGTGTACCGGAGATACGATGGTGATGGTCGGCAGCGCCGCCGTGCCGTGGTTCGTCGACGGCGAGACCGGCATGCTGGGGCAGTTCCGCCATCAGTATTTCCTGATCGCGCTGATCCCGCATTTCCACAAGGCCGCGCTGCTGCTGCTGTCGGACCGGCTGGTCAGCGCGGTCACCCGGCTCGACGTCGACGACGCCGAGTCACTGTACCGGTTCAAGCTGGAGATCCGTCAGTCGCTGGAGGTGTTCCTGCGCTTCAACCACCGCTACTGGTTTCACGAGGTGTCCAACCAGGCGATGGCGCGGCGCCTGTACGCGATGTTCGGCCAGCATCTGGGCACCGAGGCGCTGTTCAATGAGGTGCGAGAGGAGGTCCTCGACATGAGCGAGTATCTGGACAGCGACGATTCACGACGTCAGGGCGATGCGGTGCTGCGCCTGACCGTGGTCACGATCTTCGGGCTGATCGGCACGATCGTGACCGGCTTTCTGGGCATGAACCTGATCGATGAATCGGACAAGCCGCTGGCCGTCAAGATGGCGATCTTCGTGGCGGTGCTGGTGCCGTCGATCGTCCTCACGCTGCTGGCGGTCTACAAGTCCAACGCGTTGTCGGAGGTGCTCGACACGCTCGGCAATTCGCGGCTGGGCCGGCGCGAGCGGCTGGCGATGCTGCGTCGGCTGGTCGGCCGGCGGCGCGTCTCGGACGGCTGAGCAGCCGCTCAGCCCCGACCGCGCAGTGCCGGTCGGACGGAAGGGTCAGACGTCGCGCACGTGACCCAGCGCATCGCGCAGCAGGGTCGTGATCGCGATCATCTTGGGCAGGCCGACGCGCGCCAGAAAGTCGCGCAGCGCGGCCTCGCCCGCGGCATGCACCGGCTGCGTCGTGTGCGCGCGCAGCACCCGGCTCAATTGCTGCGCTTCCAGATTCCCCTGGCGACTGACTTCGAGCCGGGCGTTCCGCAGACGGCCGTCGCGGGCCAGCGGGGCCAGCGCCGTCCACAGCAAGGCGAGCACAGCAGGCCAATGGGCCAGATGCCGGAACATGCTGGCCAGGATGGCATCGGGACGCTCGGCGTCCATGGCGTTCAGGCGAAGCACGAGTGCCCGCGTGGCTGCATCGAGGTCGTCCAGTGCGGGCAGGGGAGGAAGGGTGAAGTCGAAGGACCCGTTGTCCGCCGCACCTGCGCCCGTCGCTGCGCCGGCATTCGCATTGCCAGCCTCGGGGACCCGCAGCAGCGCCGACAACGCAAGCCAGTTCATCGGATTGCTGCGGTCGTACGAGTCGAGCACCTGGCGGATCGAGCGCTGCTGCGCGGGCGCAAGGCCCAGGCAGCTCAGCACCTCGCCGGGAATCGCCTCGAGCGCGGGCAGCCTGAG
>DAONCJ010000776.1:0-2051 GCA_035401985.1 Burkholderiaceae bacterium
AGTGGCCCTTCAGGTTCGCATAGAGCTCGGGCATGCGGTCGTTGAGCTGGCGCTGGTCGGCGGCCTGCGGCGGCGCGCCCATCATGCAGGCGAACATGCTGGCGCCCAGCCCGTAAATATCGGTCCAGGGGCCGAGCTGCTGGGCCTTGCGATAGAGCTCGGGTCCCGCAAAGCCGGGCGTGTACATCGGGAAAAGTTTGGGCGCGTCCTGCGACAGGGTCTGCCGGGCGGCGCCGAAGTCGAGCAGCATCGGCGAGCCGTCGCTGCGCAGATAGACGTTGGCCGGCTTCAAGTCCAGGTGCAGCAGCCGGTTGGCATGCACTTCGCGCAGGCCGTTCATCGCCAGATGGAAGACCCGGCGGATGTGGCGCTCGGCGATCACCACCTTGGTTTCGCGGCCCCGTCGGCGCAGTATCAGTTCCTGCAGCGTGCGGCCCTGCTCGAAGGCCATCACCATGTAGACGGTTTCGTTGGCGCGAAAGAAGTTCATCACACGCACGACGTTGGGGTGCAGGATGCGCGCCAGCGCGCGGCCTTCCTCGAAGAAGCACTTCAGGCCGTTGCGGTAGGTGTTCAGGTGCTCGGGCGTGATCACGGGCACCAGCTCACCGGTCTTGCGCTTGACCAGTGTGCTGGGCAAGTACTCCTTGATGGCGTACTGCGTGCCTTCGGCGTCCTGGGCCAGGTAGACGATGGAAAATCCACCGCTGGCGATCTTATTTAGAATCCGATAGCCGCCCAGCTCCAGGCCATCCGGCAACGGTGCATTGGTTTGAGCGGCCATCGTCCGTGAATGTTCCTGTGTGCAGCGGCGACGGGCCTCACCAACACGGCCCGATCACTCTGTCTGTTACCCAACCTGGCGAAATCCCTTGAGCAAATCCCCATCGATCCAGAGCATGACCGGCTACGCGTCGGTCACCCGTGAATTCGACACCGGCCGGCTCCAGCTGGAACTGCGCAGCGTCAATTCGCGCTTTCTGGACATCAATTTTCGCATCCCGGACGATCTTCGTGCAGTGGAATCCGGGCTGCGGGAGATGCTCACCACAGGCACAACCCGCGGCAAGATCGAGTGTCGCATCTCCGTGCCCCGACCGGCCGCTGAGGACCGACAGCCGGTGATCGATCGCGGACTGCTGGCGCAGCTGGTGAGCGTCGCCGATCAGGTCCGCGAAGCCGCGCCAGGCGCCCAGCCCCTGACGGTGGCCGACCTGATGCGCTGGCCCGGCGTGATCGCCGAACCGGTCGGCGATCCGGAAGTGCTGCAGCGCGAGGTGATGATCGCCGGGCGACAGGCACTGGCGGAGTTCGTCGCCAGCCGGCAGCGCGAGGGCGCACGCCTGGCGCAGGGCATCCTGGAGCGCTGTCAGCGCATGCGCGATCTGGTGGCCCGGCTCGAGGTGGAAACCCCCGGCCTGCTCGTCGCCTTCGAGGCGAAGCTCGTCGAGCGCCTGCGTGCGGCCCTGCAGAATGCCGCCACCGGAACGGCGCTGCCAGTCGACGAGGCGATGGACCGCATCCGCCAGGAAATCGTGCTGCACGGCATGCGCATCGATGTGGCGGAGGAGCTGTCGCGGCTGGGCGTGCACCTCGGGGAGCTGGAGCGGATCATCCAGACCGGCGGGGCGGCCGGCAAGCGGCTGGATTTCCTGATGCAGGAGCTCAATCGGGAGGCGAACACGCTGGGCTCGAAGGGATCGAGCGTGGATCTGGCGAATGCGGCGATCGAGCTGAAGCTGCTGATCGAGCAGATCCGGGAGCAGGTGCAGAACATCGAGTGATGGCTCGACGCTCCAGATCAATGTACCCGCAGCACCTCAAACTGCCGTCGGATGGGAGCGACCAGCATCGACACCGCATCCCCCTCGCACTTGCCCAACATGGCGCTGCCCAATGGGGATTTGCAGCTGATGACCTGAACGAGCAGAGCGCCGATGACCAGCTTCATGCTGCCCCCCTCCGGGCCAAGAAAGAGCTGTTGCTGCTCGTCGAGGGAATTGACCAGCCAGACCAGCGCGCCGAGCTGTATGCCCTTGCTGGCGTCGTAG
>DAONCJ010000777.1:0-2049 GCA_035401985.1 Burkholderiaceae bacterium
GCTGCTGCTTTTCGCGCTGCTGCTCGTGGGCCTGCCGCTGCTCGCGGCCGCCACCGCTTCCCCCGTCGTGGCGACGCTCGAGGCGTTCTACCGCGCCGGCGCCCTGGTGTTCGGGGGCGGGCATGTGGTGCTGCCGCTGCTGCAGACCGCCGTTGTCCCGAACGGGGCGCTCGGCAATGCGCAGTTCCTGGCCGGCTACGGGGCAGCCCAGGCGGTGCCCGGACCGCTGTTCACTTTCGCGGCGTATCTGGGTGCGGCCATGCAGCCGGCCGTGACCGGCCTCAGCGGATGGACGGGCGGCATCGCCTGTCTGATCGCCATCTTCGTGCCGGCCTGGCTTCTGGTGGTTGGCGCGCTGCCCTTCTGGGATGCCCTGCGTCAGCGGCCGGCGGTGCAGTCGGCCCTGGCCGGAGTCAATGCCGGCGTGGTCGGCATTCTGCTGGCCGCCCTGTACGACCCGGTCTGGACCAGCGCCATCCACAGCCGGATGGATTTCGGCCTGGCACTGGCCGCCTTCGGGCTGCTGGTGACGGCCAAGCTGTCACCGCTTCTGGTGGTTGCGGCATCGGCCGCCGCCGGCTGGGCCCTGTCGCTCATCTGATCGCCACAGAGGTCACCACAGGCCCATCGCCAGTCCCATGGCCAGCGCCCTGCCGGTCTCGCCTGCGGCCTCGAGTTCCTCGGCAGGGAGCACCTTCGGCGCCGCGATGGCCTCGGGCGTCTGGGCATGCGTGCAGACGATGCGCGCGTCGGCGATGCGGCGCAGTCGCCAGCCGGTGACGATGCGCTCGAGTTGACGCACGGCGCCGGTGCCGTCGGATCCCGCACAGACGATCAGCGCGTACGGCCGGCCTTCCACGGCACCCTGCAGATCGTAGTAGCTGCGGTCGAACAGGTCCTTCATCTGCCCGGCCATCGAGCCCAGCATCTCGGGCATCACGAACAGGTACCCGTCGGCGGCGCGCAGATCCGCCGGGGTCGCCTGCGGTGCGCTCATCATCGTCACCTTGCACTCACCGCTTTCGCGGGCCGCCTCGCAGGCCGCCTGCGCCAATGCCCGGCTTGCGCCGGTGACGCTCCACCAGACGATCAGCAGGGTGCGCTCGGGGGCCGACATGCCGTCAGTCGAGCAGTGCCTCGGGCACCTCGACCGGCATGGTGAGCAGCACCTGCGCGAAGGCCTTGGCGAGATTGTCGGTGCGCAGCGATGCCATGCCGCCGCCGCCCAGCACGTCGTGAAGCAGGAAGTTCATCGCCCCGAATCCCGGCAGGTCGAAACGTTCGACCTGCGTCGGGTTGTTGTGCGCAAAGAACTGCGCGACACGCTCGGGCGTCAGCCACGCCGACAGATACGGCAGATAGTCGGGGCGCCGGGCGATCACGCCGACGTTCGCCTTGTTTCCCTTGTCGCCGGAGCGCCCGTGAGCCAACCGGATCAGCGGCACGGTGCGCAGGGCCCGGCCGTCTTCCTTTGGCGCGTCGGCAAACGCACTGGCCGGTGGTCCTTCACTCGCCGCCAGATCCGCCCCGCGAGGGATGGCAATGGCGGTGCGCTGGCCGTCCACATCGATCTCGACGGGCACCGCGGATTTGTCGACCAGAAACGAGAACAGCCGGATGACCGGCGTAGGAGTCGGTCGCCCGCCCATCAGGCCGGTAGTGCCCGGTGCCATCGAGGTGCCGGCCGGCGCGAACTCGCGCGCAAACAGGTCGAGGCTGGCCTTCGAGGGGCATTTGACGGCGATCTTCAGCACCACTTCGCGGGCGTCGGGCCGGGCCCGCGCGCCGAACATGTCCTCCGCACCGAGCAGTTCGATCCTGGTTTCGGTGTAGGCCGGCAAGCCAAGCGAGGCGAGCATCTTCGAGGTGCGATTGAGGATCGCCTCGCCGGTCCGGCGCGCCTTGGCGGCCGCGTCCTGGCCACCGATGACCAGCACCGCCATGTTGCGATAACCGTCGGCGAAGGTCGCGCTGACCTTGTAGGTCGGGGTGGGCGCCCGCCCCCGCGCGCCCGAGCATCAGGTCCGCCGCGGCGTAGGCCACGGCCAT
>DAONCJ010000778.1:0-2045 GCA_035401985.1 Burkholderiaceae bacterium
CCACATCGGCCTGGTTCGTGATGTGGGGGGCGGGTAGTTCCTGAATCGTGTGCCGGGGGGCATCGGCCGCGTGATGGCGCTGACGGGTCTGACAATCAATGAAGCGGATGCGATCTTTGCCGGTCTGGCCGATTATTTCGTGCCGGGTGAAGCCAGGGCTGAGGTGTTCGACGAACTGCTCGGGCAGCCCTGGGACGCTGACGCTGCCGCGAACCACCGGCTGCTCACGCACCTGCTGATGTCGCGTCACCGCCGCTACATGGCCGGTCTGCCCATGAACCATCTTCAGCAGTATTTCGATGCATTGCGCTTCGTCGCGATGCAGCCCGAGCTGGTCGGCATGCGCGATGCGCTGGCGGCCGCGGCGGCCGACGACCCCTGGTTCACGGCCCCCGCCCGCAGTCTGGCCGAAGGCAGCCCGACCGCGGCCTGGGTGAGCGACGCCTATCTGACCCGATCGCGTCAGCGATCGCTGGCCCAGGTGCTCGAACTGGACCTCACGCTTGCCCGGCAATTCCAGCGTCACGCGGACTTTCCAGAAGGGGTTCGCGCCTTGCTGATCGACAAGGACCGCAAGCCGAAATGGTCGTTTCAGGATCTGGCGGCCGTGCCTCGGGAAGAGATTGAGTCGCATTTCCGCTGAGAAAGTTCCGTGCCCGGCGTTCGTTCACCTTGTTTCACCTTCCCTCCAGTTTTGCGGATATTTGTCATAGTCCAGTGATTTTGCATCGTGATAGATTGGGCTGACCTAGAGATCGGGAGCCGGTCAGCGTGGGCGAAATTCGTTCGCCGCCGGAAACCCGACAGGTCCTGAGGGAACAGCCAGATGCGAGTTGCCATCGTCGAAGACGATCCCCTGCAACGGGAATTAGTAGAACGAGTGTTGAGCGATGCCGGCTTCAAGACCCACTCCTTTCGAAGCGGGCGCGATTTTCTTCGCGAATTTTCCCGGGAGAGCTTCGATCTGCTCGTAGTCGACTGGCGGCTGCCCGATGTGCCCGGCATCGAAATCGTCCGCGCAGTTCGTTCCAAGCCGAATGCGCAGGTCGGCATCATGTTCGCCACCGTTCGTGACGAAGAGGCGGACGTGATCGAGGCTTTCGAGGCCGGCGCGGACGATTACATGACCAAGCCGGTCCGCACCGGCGAGCTCGTCGTGCGTCTGCGGGCGCTGATGCGTCGGTCCGCCACGGTCAACCCGGCCACTGACGTCTGGGAGTTCGACCGCTTCCGCTTCGACACGGCCCGTTCGCAGGCCTGGAACCGCGACCAGCCGGTCGCCCTGACCAGCAAGGAGTTCCAGCTCGGCATGCTGCTGCTGCGCAACATCGGCCGGCCGCTGTCGCGCGGGCATCTGCGCGAGTCCGTCTGGGGCAACGGGTCCGATCTGCCAACCCGCACGTTGGACACCCACGTTTCGCGCGTACGCAGCAAGCTGGGCCTGCGTCCGGACGAGGGGTATCTGCTCGCGCCGGTGTACAGCTACGGCTACCGATTGGAGCGCCTGGCCGACGACGCCGATGCGCCTGCCGTCGCCAACCCGGCCTTCGACGATGAACCTGTCCTGCCGTCGGCCTGATCCAGCGCGTTCTGCCTCCGTCCCCATCCACTTTTCTGCGCTGGCCGCCAGGCTGCTGAACAGGGCGTTGCTCGTCCTGGTCGCCGCGATCACATCCGGTGCGGGGGCCGGGGTGGCCGCGCAATCCGCCCAGGCCCCAGGGCGGGTCGTGGTCCGTGAGGTCGTCCGGGGCGAGACGCTGATCGGCATCGCGCACGACATGCTCGATCCCCAGCATTCGTGGCAGGCGCTCGCCGCGTTCAACGAACTCAACAAGGCAGACCGCATCCGGCCGGGCGAGCGATTGCGCGTTCCGGCGGCGTGGCTCAAGCCGCTCGCTGTCGAGGCGAAGGTGGTCAGCATGAGCGGCGACGTTCGCGAGGGCGGCCGACAGCTGAAGTCCGGCGATGTGCTTTCCGAGGGGCAGGCGCTCGAAACCGGGCCCGATGCCGTGGTCACGGATGAGCTGACCGACGGCAGCCGACTG
>DAONCJ010000779.1:0-2035 GCA_035401985.1 Burkholderiaceae bacterium
GATGGAGATCGACGAGGTGTTGGAGGCGATGATCGTGCCCGGCGAGGCGATTGCGTCGACGTTTTGCAGGATCTTGATCTTGATCGCTTCGTTCTCGGTCGCCGCCTCGATGATGAGGTCGGTGGCGGCCAGCGCCTGGGCCGAGGTGCTGGTGGTGATCCGCCCCAGCACGGCCTCCTTGTCGGCCTCGCTCAGGGTGCCCTTGCGCACCGACCGGTCAAGCGACCCCGACACGGTCTTGAGCGCGCGCTCGAGCGCCGCCTCGTTGACGTCCTGAACGACGGCGTTCAATCCGGCGACCGCGCAGGCCTGCGCAATGCCGTTGCCCATCGTGCCCGCGCCGATGATTCCAATGGTCTGAATGCTCATGTGCTGCCTCTCGAAAGGGATGGGCGCAAGGATACGACAGCTTGACCCGCGGACGGTCCGTGCCGCGGCTTGTGCCGCTACTCGGCGGTGATCTTCGCGTTGCGGATCACCTGCCCCCATTTGTCGCGCTCGGCGGCGAGAAATGCATTTAGTTCGGCACCGACCATCACGCGCGGCTCGATCCCCAACTGCAGCAGCTTCTGACGGGTCTCGGCCAGCGCCATGACCTTGCCGATCGCACCCGCCAGCACGGCCACCGCCTCGGGCGGTGTCCCCCTTGGTGCGTACAGGACGTTCCAGCCCGTCAACTCATAGCCGCGCACGCCCTGCTCGGCGACCGAACGCACACCGGGCAGCAGTTCGCCGCTGGCTGCCGAGGTGACCGCCAGCGCCTTCAGCTTGCCGCCCGCCACCGTGGTGCGCAGCGAGGCGATGGTGTCGACCATGTACTCGACCTGGCCGCCGACGAGATCGGTGATCGCCTGCGCGCTGCCCTTGTAGGCAATGCCGAACACCGGTGCGTTGGCCTGCTGCTTGAAGAGCTCGAGCGCCGCGCGCGACGTGGTGGTGGTGAAGGCCATGTTGATCGTATCGGGCCGCGCCCTCGCGGCCGCGACCAGTTTGCCGACGGTGTCCACCGGATTGGCCGCGGCGGTGACGATGGTGAGCGGCAAGATGCCGATCAGAGCCACCGCATCGAAGTCGGCCCGCGGATCGAAGCCCAGGTTGGGGAACAGGAACGGCGCCGCCGCATGCGTGCCGTTGGTGCCCATCAGCAGCGTGTACCCGTCGGCCGGCGCGCGCGCCACCGACTGCGAGCCGATGTTGCCGCCGGCCCCCGGGCGATTCTCGACCACGAAGTTCTGACCGGTGACGCGCGACATCTGCTCGGCGACATATCGGGTGGCGACATCGGTGCCCTGGCCCGCCGGATAGGGCACGACGATGCGCACCGGCCGGGCCGGATACCCCTGCGCCAAGGCGGGTGCCGGCACGATGGCCGCGCCCGACACCAGCAGGGCCAGCGCAGCGCCGGCCAGCCTGCGCCTGGAGCGGCGCGTTGATCCGCCTGAGATCGTCATGCCCGTTCCTCAGTAGGACTTCGGCAGGCCCAGCGCCTTCTCGGCGATGAAGCTCAGGATCAGCTGCGGCGAAATGGGTGCGATGCGTGCCAGCATGGCTTCGCGCAGGTAGCGCTCGACATGGAATTCACGCGAGTAGCCCATGCCGCCATGCGACAGCACCGCGGTCTCGCAGGCCTTGTAGCCGGCTTCGGCGGCAAAGTACTTCGCCGCATTGGCTTCCTTGCCGCAGGGCAGGCCCTGGTCGTACAGCCAGGCCGCGCGCATCGTCAGCAGGTCGGCCGCCTCGAGCTCGATCCAGCGTTCGGCCAGCGGATGCTGGATCCCCTGGTTCTGGCCGATCGGCCGGTCGAACACGACCCGGTCCTTCGCGTACAGCGCGGCACGATCCAGCGCGACACGACCCAGGCCCACCGCCTCGGCGGCGACCAGCACGCGCTCGGGATTCAGACCATGCAGGATGTACTCGAAGCCACGGCCCTCTTCGCCGATCCGGTCCTCGATCGGAATGCGCAGGTCGTCGATGAACAGCTGGTTGGAGTCCACCGCCTTGCGGCCATGCTTGTCGATCTCGCGGACCTCGA
>DAONCJ010000780.1:0-2030 GCA_035401985.1 Burkholderiaceae bacterium
CCCGTGTGACCGGCACTGCGCTCAGCAGCGCCCCATGATCGACCGGCTTCACCGGTTTGGGGTTCTCGAGGTTGAGCATCAGCCGGCCAAAAGGCGTCGAAGACACGTCCATGCCCATCGCCTGACCGAGCTGCTCGGTGCGTTTGCGGGCCAGCATCAGCAGCTCCGGCAGGGCACCGTCCTTCAGTTCGAGGCTGCTCGCGTAACGCCGGGTCAGCTGCTCGAAGCCCTGGCTGGTGTGCGCCGCGCCCGTGCCGATCAGATCGCACACCTCGGCCGCGAAGCCGGCTGCGACGCGGACTGTGGACTCGTAGGTGGTGCAGCGCGGCGCCGGCACGTTCTGATCCAGCCGGGACAAGCCCTGCAGCAGCACCTCCGGAAAGCCCCAGGACAAGGCCACCGCGCGGCCGAGCTCCTCGTAGCCGACGCCGAGGATGCGCCGTGCCTGGCGGTCGCTCTGGGCGTGCGTCTGATTCGGTTCTGCCACGGCCAGGAGATCGCCGGAGGCCTGGGGGAGGTGATGCAGAACCATGACCTGGCCGAGTCGATGGAACATCGCCGCCAGACCGGCTTCCTCGCAAACGCGGGTGCCTGGCGTGAGCACCGAGCGGGCGATCGAACAGGCCACCGTCGCGCGCACGAATTCATCGCGCAGGTGCGCAGCTCGCGGCACGTTGCGAAGATTCTCGAACAGCAGCAGCGAGACCGCGATCGTGCGCACGGTGTCAAGACCCAGCACCATCAGCGCGCGCGACACCGTGCTCACCGGCTCCTGGCCGGCCGGCCGATAGGCCGACGAATTGGCCAGTCGCAGCAGCCGCTGCGACAGCGAAAAATCCTGCAGCACCGCACCCGACATCCGGCCGATATTTTCACTGTCCGACGCGGTCAGGCAGCTCACTTCCTGGATCGCATGGGACAGCGCCGGAAAGTCACTGGCCCCCTGCATCTGGGCCAGCAGACGGTCCAGCGCAGTCAGCCCGTCGCTTTCCGCCGAGGCATCAGGCCCAGCAGGCGGTGGGGCCGACGGAGCAGCGGACGGGGAGGATTCAGTCGATTTCTGGAGGGCGCGCATCCCGGAAGCTTCCGCCCGGGAAGAGGCGGGGCGTCGATCGATCTGCGGGCGGATTGGCCCGGAATTCGAGCCATGGCCGGCACAACTTATAATCGAGGGCCGAACGCCGGACGGCGTCTCCCCTCTTGCCCGAAGCCTCCGATGCCCGAGTTTTACACCTTGCCGGGGCAGCCTGTGCTGTCCGCCTTTCGCCATGACCGGCTGCTCGAGCGCCTGAAGGCGGTCGAACCGGCCATCACCGGTCTGGACGCCCACCATGTCCACCTGGTCTGGGCCGAACGCGCGCTCAGTCCCGACGAGACCGCCCGGCTGCGGGCGCTGCTCGACGTGCCGGCCGAGGCGCCCGCCAGCGAAGGTGCGCTGCTGTGGGTCGTGCCACGGCTGGGCACCCTGTCGCCCTGGGCAAGCAAGGCCACCGACATCGCCCACAACTGCGCCATGCCGTTCGTGCGCCGGATAGAGCGCGGCATCCGCTATCGCCTGCAGACACGCGGGCGCCTGCTGAGCGGCCTGCTGGGCACGTCACGCACGCTGGAAGTCGAGCAGCTGCAGGCGGTGGGCGCGCTGCTGCACGACCGCATGACCGAGAGCCTGCTGCTGCAGGCGCCCGATCCGCAGGCGCTGTTTGCACCGCTGGAGGGCAAGCCGCTGCAGCGCATCCCCATGACCGCGCAGGGGCGCGAGGCGCTGGCCGCCGCGAACCGCACGCTGGGGCTTGCGCTTTCCGACGACGAGATCGACTACCTGTTCGAGGCCTTCGGCCGTGCCGGTCGCGACCCCAGCGACGTCGAGTTGATGATGTTCGCCCAGGCCAACTCCGAGCACTGCCGCCACAAGATCTTCAACGCCTCGTGGGTGATCGACGGCGAGCAGAAGGACAAGACCCTGTTCGGCATGATCCGCGAAACGCACGCCGCCAACCCGCAGGGCACGGTGATGGCCTATGCCGACAACG
>DAONCJ010000781.1:0-2028 GCA_035401985.1 Burkholderiaceae bacterium
CATTGCGGCCACGCGGGTCGCCAAGGCAGCACCTGACGGGTACACCGTCTTCATCCACCACAACGGGATGGCGACGTCGGTCGGGCTCTACCGCAAGCTCCCGTTCAATCCCATGGAGGACTTCGAGTACATAGGCCAGGTCGCCGATGTGCCGATGACGCTGCTCGGCAAGAAAACACTGCCGGCCAACAACCTGACCGAACTCATCGCTTATCTGAAGGCCAACCGCGACAAGATCACGATGGCCAATGCCGGTCTGGGCGCGGTCTCACATCTGTGCGGCATGCTTTTCCAGAAGGCGATCGGCCTGGATCTGGTCACCGTGCCGTACAAGGGCACGGCGCCTGCCATGACCGATCTGCTGGGCGGACAGGTCGATGTGCTGTGCGATCAGACCACGCAGACGCTGCAGCACATCGCGGCCGGCAACGTGAAGCTCTACGGGGTGACTTCCAGCAAGCGCATCGCGGCGCTGCCCAACGCGCCCACGCTTGCCGAAAGCGGGCTCAAGGACTTCCAGGTGGTGGTCTGGCATGGCATGTATCTGCCCAAGGGCACGCCCAAGCCGGTCGTCGATCGGCTGAACGCCGCGATGCAGGCCTCGCTGAAGGAGGCTGACGTGCGCAAGCGGCTGGCCGACCTCGGCGCCGAAGTGGTGTCCGCCGACAAGCAGACGCCCGAGGGCCTGCGGGTCTGGCTCAAGTCTGAAATCGACAAATGGACGCCGATCATCCGGGCCGCAGGGGTCTACGCCGACTGAGGCGCGCCAGCGCGATTCAGCCATAAAAAAACCCGCCGGCATGCGTCGGCGGGTTTGTCGAAAGGTATCGAGACTCCGGCGGACCGGTCCGCGGGTCAGGTGCGCGCCATGCCGGGCGCATCGGGCTGATCAGCCCATGTCCTGCTCGCGTGTAGGTTTCGGACGTTTCCCGGCTACGCCAGTGCGTCCCACGCGATGAGTGAATTCACCACGACGGTGACGCTTCTCGACGTGTTGAGCGACATGGATCACCCCCTTTCTGTGACACGGAATATCCCGCGACATCAGCGTACCTGCTTGGCGGGCGCTTGCCCAGTCTCTCAGTCCAGCTTGGCGCCCGAGTCCTTCACCGCCTTCTGCCAGCGTGGCAGTTCGGTGCGCAGGAAGCCGCCAAACGCCTCATGGCCCAGAAACGCCGGGTCGGCGCCCTGCGCCAGCATCCGCGTCCGTATGTCGGGTGTTTCCAGTGTCTGCTGGAAGGCCTGGCTCAGCCGGACAAGCACCTCGGGCGGCGTGCCGCCCGGGGCCAGCACTCCATAGAACCCCACCACATCGAACTGGCTCAGGCCCGACTCGACCAGGGTCGGCACGTCGGGCAGCGCCGGACTGCGCTCGCGACTGGTGACCGCGAGGGCCCGCACCTTACCCTGCTTCACGTATTGGGTGACCTGCGGAATCGACTCGGCCATGAACTGCGCGTGACCGGCGAGCACGTCCGAAAACGCGGGCGCGCTGCCTCGATAGGGCAGATGCACCATGAAGACGCCGGTGGCCTGCTTGAACATCTCCGGCACCAGGTGCGAGATGCCGCCGTTGCCCGCCGAGGCGTAGTTCAGCCGGCCCGGATTGGCCTTGGCATAGCGGATGAATTCGCGCATGTCACGGGCCGGCACCGAGGGGTTGACCACCAGCGCCAGCGGCTGCTGCGCCGTGCGCGCCACCGGAATCAGGTCGCGCAGCATGGTGTATGGCAGTTTGGGGTACAGCGCCGGGTTGATCACCATGGTGCCCGTGTTGGCCACGAGCAGGGTGTGGCCGTCCGGCGGCGCCTTGGCGACGAACTCGGCGCCGATCGAGCCGCCCGCGCCGGGCTTGTAGTCGATGATGATCGGCTGCCCGAGCAACTGCTGCAGGCGATCGGCGAGCAATCGGGCATGGGTGTCCAGCGGGCCGCCGGCCGGAAAACCGATGATCAGCCGGATCGGCCGCTCGGGGAATGCGGCACGGGCCGGGGACGGCAGGCCGGCGCTCACGGCCACCGTCAGGCA
>DAONCJ010000782.1:0-2027 GCA_035401985.1 Burkholderiaceae bacterium
CGGCAGGCGCACCGAACTGCCGCCGCCGGGCAGCAGTCCGAAGTTGGCGTGCGCATCGCCGATCTTTGCTGAACGGGCGGCGATCACCAGGTCGCAGCACAGCACCAGTTCGAGCCCGCCGGCCAGCGCCAGGCCATTGATGGCCGCGATGACCGGCTTGGGGAAGGTCTCGAGCCGGTTCATCAGGTGCAGCACCGTCTGCAGAAAGGCCGCGTTCGCGGACTCGTCGCCGTGGGTCTGCTCGCGCACGTACTTGAGGTCCGCGCCGGCGCAAAAGGCGCGCCCCGTGCCGGTGAGCACGATGGCGCGCACCTGCGGGTCGTTCAAGGCCTGGTCCAGCGCCGTCTCGATGCCTTCGACGATCGCAGGGGTGATCGCGTTCATCGCCGCAGGGCGGTTCAGGGTGATCCACATCGCGCCGTCGCTCGCCGCGCAAAGCACTGCCATTTCACTCATTGGGAATTCTCCTGTTGCGCCTTGGCGGGCGGTCCCGGCGCGCCAATTCGACTCTGAAGTCACTTGCCTGTTCCGTCGGTTGGACAATAGACTAAAACCGGCGATTCGCAAGAGCAGGCGGCGCGTCGGCCGACCGCTGTGCGAGTCGAAAACCCCATGAAAGGGACGCGATGACCGTCACCGCCGATCGAGCGGCAAGCCAGGCTGCTACCAGTGAAATCCTCGAGCGTTCGCTCGACTCCTCGGTACTCACGCTGCGACTGAACCGGCCGCGCGCAGGCAACTCGCTGTCGCTGCCGATGATCGCCGCGCTGCAGGCGGCTCTCGATGCGGCGGCCGTCGACGACGCGGTGCACGTCATCGTGCTCGAGGCGGCCGGGGGCAAGGTGTTCTGCGCCGGCCACGATCTGGGCGAGGTCCGCGAGCGCAACAGCCCGGCGTTCGCCAAGGAGATGGCCTCGCGCTGCAGCCGGATGATGCAGACCATCGTCAATCATCCGCGCCCTGTGATCGCAAAAGTGCGGGGCGTGGCCACAGCCGCCGGCGCGCAGCTCGTGGCCAGTTGCGATCTGGCCTTCGCCGCCGACGATTCGCGGTTCGCCACGCCGGGCGTGAACATCGGCCTGTGGTGCATCACCCCGATGGTTGCGCTGTCGCGAGCAGTTTCGCGCAAGCATGCGATGCAGATGCTGCTGACCGGCAGGCTGTTCGATGCGCAGCACGCGTTTCGCATCGGCCTGGTCAACGAGGTGGTGCCTGAGGCGCAGCTCGATCAGGTCGTGCGCGAGACCGCACAGGAGATCGCCAGCAAGTCGACCTTCACGGTCGCGCTGGGCAAGCAGTCGTTCTACCGCCAGGCCGACATGGGCCTGTCGGACGCCTACGAATACGCGTCCGAGCTGGTCGTGCGCAATCTGATGGCCGAGGACGCGGTGGAGGGGATCTCCGCGTTCGTCGAAAAGCGAAAGCCCGTATGGAAGGGCCGCTGACTGTAACCGCTGCCGCCCCCTGCCCATTTGCGATGACTGAGGTGAGCCCGTGACCCATGTGTATATCGTCGGCGTCGGCATGACGCCATTCGGCAAGATGCCCGATGTCAGCATCAAGGCCATGACGCGCCAGGCGACCGAGGCGGCGCTGGCTGACGCCGGCATTGGCAGCCAGTCGCTGCAGGCGGCGTACTTCGCCAATGCCTCGCAGGGCCATATGGAAGGCCAGCAGATGATCCGCGGTCAGGTGGCGCTGCGCGACATGGGCATCGGCGGCATCCCGGTGGTCAACGTCGAGAATGCCTGCGCGAGCGGCAGCAGCGCGGTCAATCTGGCGGTCAATTTTCTGAAGGCCGGCGAGGGCGACGTCGCGCTGGCTGTTGGCGCCGAGAAGATGTTCTCGCGTGATCGCGACCTGATGTTCTCGGTGTTCGACAGCGCCTGGGATGTTGCGCAGGCCGAGCGCATCCGCGACCGGCTGCTGGCGCTGGGCGAGGGGCTCGAGGTGCCGCCCGGCACGACGTCGAGCAAGCCCTACAGCGTGTTCATGGATGTGTACGCGGCGTTCTCGCGCTTTCACAT
>DAONCJ010000783.1:0-2024 GCA_035401985.1 Burkholderiaceae bacterium
GCCAGCACCGCCCGATTGCGCCAGGCCAGCAGGCGCACCGCGCCGGGCAGTCCCGCCAACGTGTGGGCGTGCTCGACCTCGATCTGGTCGCCGTAATGCCGGCCCAGCGCGAAGTCGAGCTGCAGCCCGTTAGGAACCCGCGGCGAAGTCATCCGGCCGGCCCGCAGGACCCAGTCGCCTCGATACCATTCGAGGGCGGCGCCCCAGCCGAAGCCGCGCGCATCGGCCGCATAGTCGAAGGCGGCGTAAGTCCAGTTGCCCCAGTTCATGAACTGGGTGCGCGGGTCCTTGGCGTAGGCGTTGTCATCGAACACGTCCAGCGTCGAGAAGTTCCCGGCGGTCAGCACGACGCGGTGGCGGTCGACGGTTGCGGCCATCTGATTGAAGTCGGCATGGAGCTTCTCGGACCCGCCGCCCTGGTTCCACGTCTGGCGCACGAACAGGCGCTGGATGTATGGCTTGGGCTCGGATCCCGCGGCGCGGGTGATCTCGCCATTGGTGAACCCGCCCAGGCCGATCAGGTTGCGCGAGAAGGGGACGCCCGCGGCCAGTTCGGGGTTGAAATACAGTTCGCCGCCCTTCCACAGGCGCGTTCCCCAATGCGCGGTGGCGGAAAACGTGTGCATGCGGTCGGGCGAGGCGCCCAGGCTGTTGGGCCCGTCGTAGCGCGAACGGAAGGCCGGATGCCGCTGCGCGTTGTAGGTGCTCTGGTAGCGGGCGCTCCAGTCCTCGGTGTCGGCTGTCTGCGCCCAAGCGCCGGTGCACAATGCGGCCGCGACGGCAGCCAGCACCGGTCTGAGGCACATAGCCCATGGCGGTGCGCCAGGCAGGGCGATGACGCCTGACAGTCCGTTCACGTTGCCGATGGTCGCCACAGAGAGATCCACCTCGCGCATTCTAGGGATTTGCGATGTCAGGGATATGTCGACTGTGCGACCCTTCGCCTGCCGCTCGTCTCCCCCATTATTTTTTTGGAACAGAAAGCTGACATGACCGACACCACCCGCCGCAACCTGATGCTGGCCGGAGCCGGCCTGGCCGCCATGCCGGCCCATCGCGCCTTTGCACAAGCCGGCCCTTATCCCAACAAGACGCTGAAGATCATCGTCGGCGCCGCGCCGGGCGGCCTGAGCGATGCCTATGCGCGCCTTTTTGCCGAGCAGTTCACCGCCCGTTTCAACCAGCCCGCGGTGGTCGAGAACCGGCCGGGCGCCAGCGGCATCATCGCGACCGATGCCATGGTCAAGTCGCCACCGGACGGCTACACGCTGCTCTCCACCACCACCGGCATGCTCTGGCAGACCCGGGTGCTGTACCGCAAGCTGCCGTTCGATCTGGCCAAGGACATCGCACCGATCACGGTGTTTCCGTCGGGCCCGCTGATCGTCGCCGTGCAGGAAAAGACCGGCGTGCGCAATCTCAAGGAACTGATCGAGTACGCGCGCAAGAACCCGTGCACGATGGGCTCGTATGCGGTGGCGTCCTATCCGCACGTGTTTGCCGAAACCCTGAACCGCGAGCACGGCGGCAAGATTCAGGCGATCCAGTACAAGGGCGAGGGCCCGATGTGGATCGAGATGGGCACCGGCACGATCAACATGGCGGTGGGCAGCTTCCAGGCCTTCGCCACGGTGCGCGACAAGGGCATCCGGCCGATCGCCGTGACCGGCCAATACCGCAGCCCGAAGCTGCCGGACGTGCCGACCCTGATCGAGCAGGGCCTGAAGGCGCCGATCGCCCGGCTCGAGGGAGGACTTGCGCTCAGCGCCCACTCCGCGGTGCCGGTTGAAATCCTCGAACTGCTCTCGAAGGTTGCGGTCGAGGGCAACGAGACGCCCCGGGCCCGTCTCCTGCGCGAAAACTTCGCGATTCCCGATGCGACCAAGGGTCGTGCCGAGGCCTTGCGCCAATGGCGCGAGGATGGCCCGGCGTGGATCAAGGAAGTCGAAGCGCTCGGCGTGAAGCTCGACTGACAGTCGCAGCGGGCCAGGGCAGCCCGGCGGTCAGGACAGATCGAACTGACG
>DAONCJ010000784.1:0-2022 GCA_035401985.1 Burkholderiaceae bacterium
ATTTCCTCGCCCCAGCCATAGAGCCGATCCTCCAGCTGAGCCCGGGACAGCAGAGCACCGGGGCGCAGCATCAGCGCTTCGAGCACCGCGAACTCCCGCGCCGACAAAGACACGGGCATGCCGTCGCGCACGACCTGGCGGGTGGCAGGGTCGAGGCTGACCGCGCCGCAACGCAACGACGACTCCGCCCGCCCGCCATGTCGACGCAGCACCGCCCGGATGCGCGCGTTGAGCTCATCCAGATCGAAAGGCTTGACCAGATAGTCGTCGGCGCCGGCGTCCAGGCCTGCAACCCGATCGCCGCGCTGGTCCCGCGCCGTCGGCACGATCACCGGTGTGGCGTCGCCGTGCGAGCGAAGCGTGCGAAGCACCGTCATGCCGTCGACACCGTCCCTGTCGACCGGATGAGCGGCCTCGGACAAGCGCCCGCCCGGGGGAAGTCCCAGGTCCAGCAGCACAAGATCGAACCGCTCGCTGCCGAGCGCCGCCTGCGCGGCGGCCACATCACGCACCCAGTCCACCGCGCAGCCCTCCAGCCGCAGCGCCGCCCGCAGGCTCTCGCCGATCATGCGATCGTCTTCGATCAGCAGAAGCCTCATGCGATGCCCGATGACGGAACGAAGGGGTGATGGCACGAACGCCAGGCGTCGCAGCCTAACAAGTGATGCGGCGCCGGCAAGTCCAGCAGCTCCGATGCCCGGCGGCTGATCCCCGAGGCAGACGCGCCTTGCGCAGTGTCTGCCAGTCGACGCTCAGCTCAGCATCTGCCCGCCGTCCACCGCGATGGTCTGGCCGGTGACCCAGCTGGCCACGTCGCTGGCGAGGAACATCACCACGCTGGCGACTTCCTCGGGCCCGCCCATGCGGCCCGAGGGAATGCTCGACAGGATGCCCTTGTACAGCGTCGGGTTGTGCTGCCGCGCCTGATCCCAGACACCGCCCGGAAACTCGATCGACCCCGGCGCCACGCAATTGACGCGCACGCCCTTGGAGGCCAGCGCAGCGGCCTGCGTCAGCGTGTACTGGATCAGGGCCGCCTTCACCGCGCCATAAGGCGGTGTGCGGACCGACGGCGCCAGGCCCGAGATCGACGAGATGTGGACGATCGAGCCCTTGCTCGCCAGCAGATGCGGCATCGCCGTCTGCGAAGCGCGCACCGTGGCCATCAGGTCGACCGCGATGCTCGTGCCCCAGCCCTCTTCGTCGTCGGTGCGCCCGAACCCCGATGCGTTGTTGACCAGCACGTCGATGCCGCCGAGCGACTCGGCCGCGGCGGCCACATAGGCACGCACCGCCGCCCCGTCGGACAGGTCACACACGGCTGCGTGCACCTTCTGGCCGTGGCCTGCGATTTCGGTCTCGGTCTTGCGCAGCGCGTCTTCACCGCGCGCACAGATCGACACCAGCGCACCCGCCTGCGCGAAGCCCAGCGCGATCGATCGACCGATTCCGCGGCTGCCGCCCGCGACCACGACCCGCTTGCCTTTGAATTGGAACTGCATGGATGCTGCCTCCTTGGTTGTTCGATGAATGGGGATGCTGCGGCGCCGCGGCGCGGCGCATGAAGACGTTCAGCGCCAGCCCGGCTCGTCGCGATCGAGCATGCGCTTGACCGACGCCATGAACAGGTCGCTCTGCTGGCGCTCGCCGGCGATCTGGGCCGCCGTGGCCGCGCAGATCGCGTCGGGCACGCGGCGAAGCGGCCGCCCGCCCGCGGCCTGCACGGCCAGCACCTGATGCATGCAGGCCCGTTCCAGGTAGTACAGGTCGTCGAAGGCCCAGGCGACGCTGCGGCCCACCACGGTCACCCCGTGACTGGCCATGAACATCACATCGTTGCCATCGAGCTGCGAGGCAATCCGGCGGCCCTCGGCATCATCGAGTGCCAGGCCGTTGTAGGTGTCGTCGAACGCCACCCGGCCGAAGAATCGCAGGGCGTTCTGGTTGCACCACTCGATCCGTCCGCCTTCCACCAGCGTGAGCGCCGTGGCATAGGGCATGTGGGTGTGCAGCACCGCCCTG
>DAONCJ010000785.1:0-2014 GCA_035401985.1 Burkholderiaceae bacterium
AGGGATCCGCGAAGAGCAGCCGATGCCGGACACGACGCCGATGCGGTGCGGTTCGAGCTGCAGCGCCGCAAAGGCCTTGGTGAGCGACTGAAGCACCGAAAAGTCGCCGCAGCCGGGGCACCAGATCGGCTTGGTGTCGGACTTGTAGTTGAGCGCGGTCAGCGGCACGCGCACTTCGGGGACGGCACTCATGCTCGGCTCCATTGAAGCAGGGTCTGATGAATCTCGGCCGGGCGGATCGGCAGCGGACCCGGATGGCAGTAGCTGCGCACCTCGCCCGGCAGGTCGTACACCGAGCGCAGGTAGCGATGAAACTGCGCACTGTGGTTCTGCTCGACGACCAGCACACGCCGTGCACCGGCCATTGCGGCGGCAAAGTCGCGAGGACGTGCCGGGGCCAGCAGACGCACCGACAGAAGGCGGACCGCCACGCCATCGGCGGCGGCCCGGCGCAGGCCCTCGCGGACCGGGCCGGTTGCCGAGCCGAGCGTGACCACCACCAGGTCGCCCTCGCCTTCGCGGTCGGCCCAGCGATCACCGTAATCCGCCTGATCGAGCTTGCGCTGGCGCTTGTCGAGCTGGCGCCGATGATCGGCCGCCTGACTGGACGGCGTGCCGCGCTCGTTGTGCTCCAGGCCGTCGGCGGTGTACATGTGTCCCGGCATGCCGGGGATCGCCATGGGAGACACGCCACTGGCGGTGTCGGCATAGCGGCGATACGGCGGCGCGTCGGTTGCGCAGGGCAACGCGCGGCCGCCGGCAAACACCACATCGTCCGGCCGATCGACCACGGCCCTCGTCTGCCCGAAGAACTGATCGGACAGCACGAGTGCCGGCACCTGCAGCGACTCGGCGAGATGCACGGCCCACTGCGTGCTGACGAGGCAGTCTTCGATTGAATTCGGCACGACCACCAGGCGCGGCGCATCGCCGTGCATGCCCTGGGTGGCGATCGAGATGTCGCTCTGTTCGCTCTTGGCCGGTATGCCGGTGGACGGGCCGCCGCGCATCACGTCGACCACCACCACCGGCAGTTCGGCCGCCACCGCGAGCCCGAGCGCCTCGGTCATCAGCGCCAGCCCGGGGCCGGATGTGGCGGTGAGCGCCGGGACACCGCCATACGACGCGCCCAGCGCCATGTTGATCGACGCGATCTCGTCCTCGGCCTGCACCAGCACACCTCCGACCTGCTCAAGGGCCGGCGACATCCACTCGAGCAGTTCGGTGGCTGGCGTGATCGGGTAGGCGGCCACAAACCGCACGCCGCCCCTGATTGCGCCGTAACCTGCGGCCTCGTTGCCCGTGAGCAGCCAGCGCGCGCGCGACCGCACGCCGGGCACGGGTGGCACGGCCGCCGGCCCTTGCTCGCGCGAGGCGATGCTGAAGCCCTCGGCGGCCGCGGCACCCGCCTGCAAGGCATCGAGGCTGGCCTGCACCGGTGCCTTGCCTGTGCTCAGCTGGCGACGCACCACCGCTTGGACCCCGTCGGAGGGCAGGTTCAGCAGCCGCGCAGCGAAGCCCAGCGCGACGATGTTCGGCCAGCTGCCGGGGATCGCCTTGGCGAGCGCCTTGAACGACACCGGATAGGCGCGCGCGCCCATGGCGCTGAAAGCCTGCGGCATCTCGCCTTCGGCCGGATCGCCGGCCACCCGACTGGACGCGTCCAGGGGAATCTCGTCGGAGAAGCGCTGCAGATTGAGCCAGTCGATCGCAATCAGGTAGTCGAAGCGGTCGCCCATGTTTTCGATCGGCGAGGCGCTGAATCGCATCAGCGCGGCCGCCTCGCCGCCACGGATCTGCGGCCCGCTGGTGCGAACCATCAGGCCGTACAGGCCGGCCCTCGCGGCCACCTCGAGCAGGAGCGTTCCCGCGGTCATGACGCCGGCGCCGCCCGACCCCGACAGGGCGATCGAAAGGCACGAAGCGGGCGGCGGAAGAGACAGATTGGATGGGTGCTGCGGCACGGAGTTTTCCCGGAGCGGTTGCAAGAAGTCGGAGGCGGAAGTCGAAGTGG
>DAONCJ010000786.1:0-2012 GCA_035401985.1 Burkholderiaceae bacterium
CTGCGTCCCCATTCGTTGACGACCGAGTGCGCGGGGTCGGTGCCCATGCGCGCGGTGCCCATCAGGTGCCAGCCGCCCACGGCCAGCGGTGACTCGACGTTCACTTCATAGGCGCCGGCGGCCCGCAGGATCTCGCTGCCGCGCGCCACCGCATGGTCGAGCATGCGACGGCTGTTCTCGCTCAGGGTGTAGGTGATCTTCGGTGCCGCAATGCCGTTCGAATCGGTGAGGGTGTCGTCCAGCGTGACGGTGTTGTGCGCTTCGGGCAGGTCCTCGCAGATCGCCACCATGCCGGTGCTGCGATTGAAATAGCGTCGAAAGGCATCGTGGTGTTCGTCACCCCAGGGGATGCGCCCCGAGCTCATGCCCGAGAGGCCGGTGATCACCGGGCCCCGGCCGCGCGTGAACTCGAAGGTGTAGCCGCGCAAAAAGCCGCGCTTCAGGTCGGTCTCGTAGAACTCCTGGCTCCAGATGCAGTTGCCCGGACCGCGATAGCCGTCCAGTGGCTCGTCGAAGTAGCCCTGGATCGCGGCGTACGGATGGAACATCAGATTGCGGCCAACAAGACCGCTGGAGTTGGCCAGTCCGTCGGGAGACCGTGCCGAGCGCGAGTTCAGCAGGATGCGCGGCGTGCCCACGCCGTTGCAGGCCATGATCACCACCTCGGCTGCCTGGAAGTGCTCGACGCCGTCCGCATCGAAGTAGACGGCGCCGGTGGCCATTCCGCTCTCGTTCGTGGTGATCTCGCGGACCCGGCAGCGGGTCTTCAACTGCACACCGGCCCGGATGGCGGCCGGCCAGTAGGTGATGTCGGTGCTGGCCTTGGCGCCCTGGGCGCAGCCGCCAATGCAGTGGCCCAGATTGATGCAGCGTCCGCGCCCCTCGTAATCCTCGGTCGCCACCGCGCTGTCCGAGGGCCACCAGTGCCAGCCCAGAGCATTGAGGCCGCGGGCCAGCGTGCTGCCCGCGCGGCCCAGCGGCACCGGCTTCATCAGCGCCTGCTTGGGCGGATAGGCCGGATCGCCGGCCAGTCCGGACACGCCCATCATCCGGTCGTTCTCTGAGTAATAGGGTTCGAGCGTGCGGTAGTCGATCGGCCAGTCGTCGGCCACGCCATCGAGCGTGCGCACCTTGAAATCGCCGGGATGAAAGCGCGGAAAGTGCCCGGCGTACAGAATGGTGCCGCCGCCCACTCCATTGAAATTGGCGATCTTGATCGGCGAGTCTTTTTCGT
This sequence comes from Burkholderiaceae bacterium, assembly GCA_035401985.1. Classification (GTDB taxonomy): domain Bacteria; phylum Pseudomonadota; class Gammaproteobacteria; order Burkholderiales; family Burkholderiaceae_E; genus Quisquiliibacterium. The sequence goes on from DAONCJ010000786.1 coordinate 1,235, forward strand.
TGATTGGGTAGTCGACCGCGTGCTTGCGCCGATTGGGACTGAAGTTGAACGCGTCGAGCTGACGGGTCTCGTAGTCGCGGTGGTTGCTCGGGTAGTCGGTGGACTTCACCCAGTCGCCCTGTTCGAGACACAGGATGCGCATCCGCGTGTCGGCCAGGCTCCAGGCCACCGCGGCGCCGGATGCACCGGCGCCGATGATCAGTACGTCGACCGGACCGGGCATGGCTCAGGCGGCTTGAGCGACCGTCATGGCGTCGCCCGCTACGGTAGTGCGGCGGACGTCGCGCGGCTGGCTTTCGTCGTAGCGCCTTGCGCGGTGCATGGTCTGACGGTTGTCCCACATCAGCAGGTCATTCAGGCGCCACTGGTGGACATGCACGAAGCGGGGCTGTGTCGCATGCTCGGTCAGGTCGCGCAGGATGATCCTCGCCTCGGGCGTGGGCATGCCTAGAATGGCGCCAGCATGCGACGACAGATAAAGGGACTTGCGGCCGGTCACCGGATGGACCCGCACCAGCCGCTGGCGCACGGGCTTGAAGAGCGCGCGTTCCTCGTCGGTGAAATCGGGAAAGCCGAGCGAGCCGCGCGACACCATCAGCGAATGCTCGCAGATCCAGTCCTCGATTTGCGCCTTCGTCGCGTCGTCGAGCGCGTCATAGGCGGCCCGCATGTCGGCGAACTCGGTGTTGCCGCCCACCGGGTTGATGATCCGGCCTGACAGCATTGAGTACTTCGCCGGCACCGCCTTGAACGAGCTGTCCGAGTGCCACAGCATGTT
>DAONCJ010000787.1:0-2005 GCA_035401985.1 Burkholderiaceae bacterium
GACGTCGTTCGTTGCCGACGCGGTGATCGGAGTGATCGCGGGCGGCCTCGTGCTGGCCGCAGTGACCATCGCGCGCCGGGTGGTGCAGCAGTTCAGGGGCCCGAGCGCTTCCGCCGGCACCCCCTGAAGGTTCGCGCTCAGTCGATCGAGTTTCGCGCTCAGTCGACGATGTCGCGCACCCCGAGCACCTGACCCTCCTCGCCGACCGTCTCGAAGCGCAGCTTGAATCCCCACAGCCGGTGAAGGTGCGCCAGCACCTTGCCGGCTTCGTCGGTGAGGGGGCGCCCGCGATGTCGGCGATGACGCACCGTCAGGCTGCGGTCACCGTCGCGGTCGAAGCCCACGACCTGGATGTCGGGAAGGCGCGAGTCGCGGTCGTACTGGTCGGCGAGCAGTCGACGCACGCGGCGATAGCCCGCCTCGTTGTGTATCGAATCGACCTCCAGTTCGCTGTCGCCGGCGTGATCGGCGATCGCGAAGAGGTGGAACTCGCGGATCAGCTTGGGTGAAAGATACTGCGCGATGAACGACTCGTCCTTGTAATTGCGCATGGCGAAGTCGAGCACCTTGCGCCAGTCGCTGCCTGCGATGTCCGGAAACCAGTGCCGGTCCTCGGCCGAGGGCTTTTCGCAGATGCGCCGGATGTCGCTGAACATCGCGAAGCCCAGCGCATAGGGATTGAGGCCACCATAGCCGCGCTCGTCGAATCCGCGCTGCGCGACGACGTTGGTGTGGGAGGCCAGCACTTCGATCATGAAGCCGTCGTTGACCAGCCCCTTGTCGTACAGCCGGTTCAGAATTGTGTAATGCCAGAAGGTGGCCCAGCCTTCGTTCATGACCTTGGTCAGGCCCTGCGGATAGAAGTACTGCGCCGCCTTGCGCACGATGCGCACCAGTTCCCGCTGCCACGGCGCCAGCTTCGGCGAAAACTTTTCGACGAAATACAGCAGGTTTTCGTGCGGCTCGGCCTGGACGCCGGGCGGGACCGGCACATCAGGCGCTGTCGGCTTGGTCGGCACGGTGCGCCAGATCTCGTCGTACTGCGTCCAGAGATAGTCCTCGCGCTCGCGCAGACGGCGCTTCTCGTCCTCGGCCGACAAGGGCCGCGGTCGGCTGTAGCGGCTGACGCCGTAATCCTGCAGCGCGTGGCAGGCGTCGAGCACCTCCTCGACCGCCGCAATGCCATGGCGTTCCTCGCAGCGCATCACGTATTGCCGGGCGAAGACCATGTAGTCGATGATCGCGTCGGCGTTCGTCCACTGGCGGAACAGGTAGTTGCCCTTGAAGAACGAGTTGTGGCCATAGCAGGCGTGCGCGATGACCAGCGCCTGCAGCGGCATCGTGTTCTCCTCCATCAGGTAACTGATGCAGGGATTGGAGTTGATCACGATCTCGTAGGCCAGCCCGCGCGCGCCCTTGCGGTAGTCGTGCTCGTTGCGGATGAACTCCTTGCCGAAGCTCCAGTGCGGATAGCTGATCGGCAGGCCCACCGACGCATAGGCGTCGAGCATCTGCTCGCTGGCGATGATCTCGATCTGGTTCGGATAGCAGTCCAGGCCGAACTCGCCGATGGCGATGTCGCGGATGGCGCTGTCGTATTCGGCGATCAGATCGAAGGTCCACTGTCCGCCCGTGGACAAGGGCTTGCGGCGGTTTGCCCTCGCCTCGGTGGCAGTGGCCGTCGGTTCCTGAGTGACCATGACAGTTGGCAGCGTGTCCATCAGCGTCCCCCTGCGGCGGGCTGGCGGGCGAACAGATCGCGCAGCACCGGATAGATGTCCCGCACTTCGCGGACCGCGCGCATCGCAAAGCGTTCGCTCTCGATGCGGCGGTAGGCCGCCGCGAGCGTCGAGAAGCGCGAATGTTCGTCGGGCACTTCGATGTAGGCGTAATAGCGCACCAGCGGCAGCAGACTGTCCTGCAGAAAGCCCCGGCTCTTCTCGGGGTCTGCGCCGAAGGCGTCGCCATCGGACAGACCGGTCTGGATGAGGGCATACGCCTCGTC
>DAONCJ010000788.1:0-1998 GCA_035401985.1 Burkholderiaceae bacterium
GAACCCGACGACAGATTCAGCCTCGGAGCCGAGGGCTTGCGCGTGACGCTGGCGCTGCCGCACATCGGGCACTCGACCATGGCGCCCGCCTGCTGCGACTCGAACGCCTCGGTCGAGTCGAACCAGCCTTCGAAGACGTGGCTGTGCTCACAGACTAGGTCGAAAACCTTCATGCGGCCGATTGTACGTGCAACGGGGGCGTGCGACCGGGGGCATATCCGGCGCGTACTACAATCCGCCACGCGACAAGTCCCCGTCCCCACCGAATGCACAACCGCCGTGAACGCCAAGACCCGTGAGGCCCAGATGGTCTCGATCGAGCAGGCCATCGCCCGCCTCGACGAGTACCACGACATCCTCGATGCACGCAGTCCGGCCGAGCACGCACTGGACCATCTGCCCGGGGCGATCAGCGCACCGGTGCTCGACAACGACCAGCGGATCCGGATCGGCACGCTGTACAAGCAGACCGGCGCCTTCGAGGCCAAGCGGCTGGGCGCCGCCCTCGTCTCGCGCAACATCGCCGATCTGCTCGAAGGTCGACTGTCCGATCGCCCGCGCGACTGGCGCCCGCTGGTCTACTGCTGGCGAGGCGGCAACCGATCGGGGGCGCTGGCCACCGTGATGGCCCGCATCGGCTGGCGGGTCGATGTGCTCGATGGCGGCTATCGGGCGTTTCGCCGCCAGGTCCTCAGCGACCTCGACACCTGGCCGGCGCAACGCCGGTTCCTGGTGGTGGCCGGGCGCACAGGCAGTGGCAAGAGCCTGCTGCTCGAGCAGCTCGCCGCGCTGGGCGCGCAGGTGCTCGACCTCGAATCGCTGGCCCGCCATCGCGGCTCGGTGCTGGGCCATCTGCCCGACGAGGCGCAGCCGTCGCAGAAGCATTTCGAGTCGCGGGTCTGGGACTTTCTGCGGCGCAGCGATCCGGCCCGGCCGATCTTCGTCGAATCCGAAAGCCGCAAGGTCGGGCAGTGTCAGGTGCCGCATGCGCTGATCGAGGCGATTCGCAGCTCCTCGGGAGTCTGCATCCAGGCGCCGGACGCGGTGCGATGCGAACTGCTGATGCGCGACTACCGCCACTTCATCGATGAGCCGCAGCGGCTGATCGCCCGGCTGCAGGCGCTGGTCACGCACCATGGCCATGCCCGCATCGCCGAGTGGACAGCGATGGCTGAATCGGGGCGCTGGCCCGAGCTCGTGCAGTCGCTGCTGGCCGATCATTACGACCCGTCCTACCTGGCATCGATGGCGCGCAACTTTGCGCGGCTGGCGCAATTCCCGCAGATCGAACTCAAGGGCGCGCAGACGGACGACGTGCGCGAAGCGGCGCGGGCGACGCTGGCAGCTACCGGAGAGTTGGCAGCCACCGGACAGCTTGCGGCCGACGGAGACACACCGGGGCCTTGATCAGGCCGCCTCGGGCTGCGCTGCGCTCCGACCCGAGGCGAACCTCGCGGTAGACCCGCGGCAGCCGCGCTGCGGCCGCCTTACTGCTGCGCCTTGTCCGTGATCTTCGGCTGGAACTTGGTGATCTTCATGCGCGCCTTCAGGCCTTCGAGGTAGCTGCTGAAGTCCTGCTGCGAGGCGACCTGCACCAGTTGAGACTCATACTGAGCTGTCTGCTTGGCGATCGTCTCGGCCGAAGGCGGCGTCGCCTTGAGCACCTGGTACAACCCGTAGCTGCCATCGGACAAGCTCAGGCCGACCCACGCTGGCAGCTTCGCCGCCGGTACGCGGTAGACCGGCTCGAGCGCATCGGGAGGGATCTTCGGCGCACCGCTGCGCGCCACGGTGCGAGGTTCCGACAGCCCCGCGGCCGGCGCCTGGCCCGCCTGCAGCGCCTTCAGCTGCGCCTCGCCGGCCTCGCGCGCCAGGCGCCGCGACTCCTGCTCGGTGAACCGCGTCAGGACATCGGCCCGGACCGTTTCGAAGGGCTTCTTCTGAGCCGGACGGTGCTCGACGATCCGTGCCGACACCAGCGTGTTGCCACCGACCTCG
>DAONCJ010000789.1:0-1992 GCA_035401985.1 Burkholderiaceae bacterium
GACTCTTGATGCCGGTGGCCAGCATGTCGATGCGGTTGCGGATCGGCGGCACCCAAAGGTTGGACAGTCCGGGCACCTTGACCGCGCGATCGAGTTCCTCGATCAGCTTCTCGGGTGTCATGCCGGTGCGCCATTGTTCGCGCGGCTTCAGGCGCACGGTGGTCTCGAACATCTCGAGCGGCGCCGGGTCGGTTGCGGTTTCGGCCCGGCCTGCCTTGCCGAATACACCGGCCACCTCGGGCACCGTGCGGATCATCCGGTTGGTCAGCTGCAGCAGTTCGGCGGCCTTCTGCGCCGACAGTCCAGGCAGCGCCGAGGGCATGTACAGCAGATCGCCCTCGTCGATCTGCGGCAGGAATTCGCCGCCCAGCCGTGACAGCGGCCAGGCGGTGGTGGCCAGGGCCAGCACGGCGATTCCGATCGTGGCCCGGGGCCATCGCAGCACCCATTCGAGCGCGGGCCGATAGAGTGCAATCAGCCCGCGGGTCAGCGGATTGCGGCGCTCGTCCGGGATGCGGCCGCGGATCCAGTAGCCCATCAGCACCGGGACGAGGGTGATCGACAATCCTGCCGCAGCCGCCATCGCATAGGTCTTGGTGAAGGCCAGCGGACCGAACAGGCGCCCCTCCTGGGCCTGCAGCGTGAACACCGGGACGAACGACAGGGTGATGATGAGCAGCGAGAAGAACAGCGCCGGTCCGACCTCCTGCGCGGCCCGCGTGATCACCTGCCAGCGCGCTTCGCCGACCAGCTCGCGATCCGGATGGGCGTGCTGCCAGGCCTCGATCTGCTTGTGGGCGTTCTCGATCATCACCACCGCCGCGTCGACCATGGCGCCGATGGCGATCGCGATGCCGCCCAGCGACATGATGTTGGCGTTGATCCCCTGGTGACGCATCACCAGGAAAGCGATCAGCACGCCAAGCGGCAGCGCGATGATGGCCACCAGTGCCGAGCGCAGATGCCACAGGAACACCAGGCAGACCACGGCCACCACGGCGAACTCCTCGAGCAGCTTGTGGGCGAGGTTCTCGACCGCGCGCTCGATCAGTGCGCTGCGGTCGTAGGTGGTGACGATCTGTACGCCCGCCGGCAGGCTCTTCTGCAGCTCGGCCAGGCGCTGCTTGACCGCTTCTATGGTCGCCTGCGCGTTCTTGCCCGAGCGCAGGATCACGACCCCGCCCGCCACTTCGCCCTCGCCATCGAGCTCGGCGATGCCTCGGCGCATCTCCGGGCCGACCTGCACCGTGGCGACATCGCCCAGGCGCACCGGGACGCCCGCGCGGGTGCTCAGCGGGATCTCGCGAAAATCGGCCAGCGATTTCAGATAGCCGTCCGCCCGCACCATGTATTCGACCTCCGCCAGTTCGAGCACGGCGCCGCCGGTCTCCTGGTTGGCCGCCATCAGCGCCTCCCGGACGCGGGCGTGCGTGACCCCGTAGGCCGCCAGCCGGGCAGGATCGAGCACCACCTGGTACTGGCGCACCATGCCGCCCACGCTGGCGACCTCGGCCACGTTCGGCAGGCTCTTCAGCTCGTATTTCAAAAACCAGTCCTGCAGCGTGCGCAGCTGCGACAGGTCGTTGCGCCCGCTGCGGTCGACCAGCGCGTACTGGAAGATCCAGCCGACCCCGGTGGCGTCGGGGCCGAGCGCTGGCCGCGCCGCAGCCGGCAGCCGTCCCTGAACCTGATTCAGGTATTCGAGCACCCGCGAGCGGGCCCAGTACGGATCGATGTCGTCCTCGAACAGCACATAGACGAAGCTGTCGCCGAAGAACGAAAACCCGCGGACCGTCCGGGCGCCGGGCACCGACAGCATCGTGGTGGCGAGCGGGTAGGTCACCTGGTTCTCGACGATTTGCGGTGCCTGGCCGGGGTAGCTGGTTCGGATGATGACCTGCACGTCCGACAGGTCGGGCAGCGCATCGATCGGCATGCCGCGCAGGCTGACCACGCCCCATGCCGTCAGCATCAGGCTGGCCAGCAGCACCA
>DAONCJ010000790.1:0-1982 GCA_035401985.1 Burkholderiaceae bacterium
CTGGTTGACGATCTCGTCCATCGCGCACAGCGCGAAGTCGACCACCCGCATCTCTGCCACGGGCACGACGCCGGCCAGCGCCATGCCGACCGCGGCGCCCAGGATGGTGCTTTCGGAAATCGGCGTGTCGATCACGCGCTGAGCGCCGAATTGCTCGAGCAGGCCGTTGTACTGGCCGAAGATGCCGCCCCGGCCGATGTCCTCGCCGAGCGCGACGATGCGATCGTTGCGGCGCATCGCCAGTTCGAGGGCCCGGGCCGCGGCCTGGGCATAGGTGAGGCTGCTCAGCGCCATTGGCCGGCTCCGGTTGTCTGGATGTCGGTGAACGCGTCGGCCGGGTCGGGCCAGGGTGCCGCGCCCGCCTGCGCCACGGCGGCGTCGATTTCGGCCTGGGCCTCGCGGTCGATCGCGTCGAGTTCGGCCGCGATTCCGCCGAGCGAGGCGAAGCGTTCACGCGCCACCAGCAGCGGGTCGTCCTTCAGCGCTCGCGCCACTTCCTCGGGATTGCGGTAGCCGGCGGGGTCGACCGACACGTGGCCCTTGAAGCGATAGGTGATCGCATGCAGGAACCGGGGGCCGTCTCCGGCGCGCACCGCCTGCAGCAGTCGGCCGGCGCATTCGTGCACGGCCAGCACGTCATTGCCGTCGACCTGCTCGGCGACCAGGCCGACCGAACGGGCGCGCGCCGCGGCGCCGTCGCCGGCCGTCATCGCATCGGTGCGGGTGGTGGCGGACCAGCGGTTGTCCTCGCAGACAAACAGCACCGGCAGCCCGTAGACCTTGGCCCAGTTGAGCGATTCGAGGAACGGTCCGCGGTTGATCGCGCCGTCGCCGAAGAAGCAGGCCACGATCGCCTCGCGCCGCTGCAGCTTGAGCGCCTGCGCCGCGCCGACCGCGATCGGCAGGCCGGCCGCGACGACGCCATTGGCGCCCAGCATGCCGACCGAAAAGTCGGCGATGTGCATCGAGCCGCCCTTGCCGCCATTGGTGCCGTTGGCGCGCCCGAACAGCTCGCTCATCATGCGGCTGACGTCGGCGCCCTTGGCCAGCGTGTGGCCGTGGCCGCGGTGGGTGGAGGTCAGCAGATCGGCCGGCTTCAGATGGGCGCACACGCCCGTGGCGACCGCCTCCTGGCCGGTGGACAGGTGCAGCGGCCCGCGCACCAGCGCCTGGCCGGTGCCTTTCTGGCCGAACACCTGCACGCCGCCCTGACTGGCGATTTCGGCGGCGTTCTCGAACGCGCGGATGCGCGCCATCGTGCGGTACAGGTCATGCAAGGGAGTCAAGATGTTCTCCTGCGCGTCAGGACGCGCCGTCGCCGGACGCGCCGGCCGGCCCGACGGCCGCGGCGATCTGTTCGGCGCTGTAGCCGAGCAGTTCGGACAGCACCGCGTCGGTGTGCTCGCCCAGTCGCGGCGGGGGCAGGCCGTAGCGCACCGGGGTGGCGGACATCTTGATCGGGCTGCCGACCAGCGGCACCGGACCGGTGTCCTCACGTTCGAGATCGATTCGCAGCCCGCGCGACTGAACCTGCGGGTTCTGGAACACCTGCGCGAGGTCGTTGATCGGCCCGCAGGGCACGCCGGCGGCCTCGAGCGCGTCGATCCACTGCTGCTGGGTGCGTCCCTCGACGACTTTCGCCATCAGCGGAATGAGCTGGTCACGGTTGACGATGCGGTCCTGGACCCGCAGGAATCGCGGGTCGGCAAACAGTTCGGGGCAGGCTCCGGCCTCGCAGAAGCGCCTGAACTGATCGTTGTTGCCGACGGCGATGATCACCCAGCCGTCGCTGGCCTTGAAGGTCTGGTAGGGCACGAGATTGGGGTGCGCATTGCCCCAGCGCTTCGGCGCCTTGCCGCTGATCAGGTAGTTGGTGTTCATGTTGGCCATCATGGCCACCTGGACGTCGAGCAGCGCCATGTCGATGTACTGGCCCTCGCCGGTGCGTTCGCGATGAAACAGCGCCGCCAGCACCGCCTGGG